>DYQV01000034.1 GCA_020719105.1 Rikenella microfusus | reverse complement strand
TTAGTTAAATTACGCATTGATGATTGCAAAAAGCCCGTAAGGCTTTAACATAAGTAGCCGGGGGTTTTAAACCCCGGTATGATTGCCAAATTTTTAATCGTCGCGCGATCTGAATTAAGTAAAAATGGAGATGTTGACTGCGACGAAAAAATAAAATGTATCAATTAGCATCGCTATTTTAAACTAAAGCCGACACCAAGATTAACATATAGATAAATAATTCTTTGCGTACTCAGTGATCCCGAGTAATCGGGAATGCGACCTTTGTGGATATTGTTTTTCTTACTTTTTTGACAGCCTCGTTATAACTAATAAAATGATTTGATTTTAATAGGAAATAAACTTAAACGGGATATCCACCAAATCGCGGAAATATTCACCGGCATCAAGCATGTCTTCGTCATCATGCTGATAATGCCATTCTATTTCCACATCGAAGCCTCCTTTAAAAAGTAAATTAAGCTTTTTAATGATTGAAAAGAACATTTTAGATGATGCTGTATTGTAATATTTCATTTGTAACGACAATACCGTTTTTTTGCAAGGCTCTTTTGAATATTCATCAATCCATTCAAGAACAGGTGAAAATAGCATGGTGGCATTTTCAGGCAGCGATTGCCCCGATAATTTCAATTCGCCTGTTGTAGCAGAAAAAATAAGATCCGGTTTTTGCTTATCTCCCTTTATAATAATATCCTTCATAGCCAATTGGTATTAATTTTTCTCAGTAACCTTACTTGCAAATTCAATAAATTTCGTAAATTCAATCGTTAAAAATAATAACTAAACTAGATTAATACAAATGTAAGGTGCTTTTTTAATAATATAAGTTTTTTTTGAAAGCATTTTAAAAAAAAACCTTACCCTATGAACCGTTATCATTTTGTAAAAACCGTTCAATCTTTTCTAATTTTTCAATACTCCCCGCATCGAACCAATAATCAGCATCGTGCGGATAACCCATTATTCTTTCATGTTTTGCTGCCTCTAAATATAATTGCACCAAACTAAATACAGGCTCCATTGGAAAATAGGAAAACAACTGGGGTGAAATTATTTGAATGCCGCTGAAAGCCATTGGACTCATTTGAGCACCCGCTTGTATCAAAATTTCTTTATTTTCTTTTACGTTTTGCCATCCACCTAATTCAAGGTTGGGGTTAAATAAAAAGTTACGGTTCGATTTCCTTTTTCGCACCGCAAGCGTGGCAATTGCACCCGTTTTATTATGGTTTTCCATCATGGCTGCAAGATTGATGTTGCTAACCACATCGGAATTTATAACTACAAAAGGTTCATTGCCTTTAAAGAAGTGACCTGCTTTTTTTAAGCCTCCTCCGGTATCAAGCAATAATTCCGACTCATCGGATAGGTGAATGGTAATTCCAAAATTATTATTTGCCGCTAAATATTCTTTCACCAAATGTGAAAAATGGTGAATGTTTACCACTATTTCATTTATTCCATGCAACACCAGCAATTCGATACTTCTCTGCAATAAGGTTTTGCCAGCCACCTCAACCAAGGCTTTGGGTTTTGTAAGAGTAAGTGGCAGTAATCGGGTGCCCAGTCCGGCAGCAAATATCATAGCTCTCATATCATACTGTAATTGATTTGAAAACAATCATAGTTATAGTTTTCCTGGTTTACAAAGTTTGTCTTTGTTTTTTGCTTGTCGATGGCAATTTTTACACTCAAACTTTGCATTTTTAGGTGGTTCGTAGTCTTCTTTTTTACACTTGGTAGCCATATTATTTATAAATATGGTAAGTAAACAGGATTATACCAGGAATGTTTACTTCTGGATTTTTTGGTAACTGCAAAACCTATTTTTTATGATTCGTACCGTAAGAATCGCACAACAGGTAGTGTGATTCTGATTGACGAAGGGACCAATGAAACCGTAGCTACAGGGATGATTAATTAAAATACCGAAATATTGTGCAACCCTGAACTCTTAAAGGAGATCAGGGTTTTTTATTTTAAAAGGCATAACCGATATTAATACTGATGAACGGTAAAACGGGTGAAAACTCCGGCATGGGCGACATGTTTACCTCAAAACCCGATTTGGTATGCTCAATTGTTGACCATGAATAGATAGTTAAGGGTTGGTTCAAACGAAAATCGTAAATCATCCGGTTTTTTTTCCATAAATATCCCATAGTCAAATTGGTAGTGATATTTTGTAACCCTTGTTCTGTATATTTATTGTAGTATAACCAATAACGGGCAAAACTACCTACATACCAGCCACTTTGGTTGTGTTTAAAATAATCGAAAATAAAGAAATTCCAGCCAAACTGAACTTGTGGAATACGGTTATATTCATTCGATTTTCCATAGGTTAACCTGGTTTCAAAGGAATGGTAATTTTTAATTAATCCCCCACTGATGGTAAACCCGTATTCTAAATTCGATACTAAAGGTACCAAAACATTGGCAGCGGTGATACTTTTATTTATACCTGCCAATGGGGATAACACATTGGTTGAAAGGTAATATACATTTGTGTCGGTTTGGGTTTGCGCACTTTGAATAATACACAGAAGCCCAATTATTAATAACAGATTCTTCATAATTGTTTATTTGTAAATTCCTAAACTACGATATACATAAGCACTGTTTCCGGTTGATCTTTCAGATACCGAGCCAGCCGGATTGATGATTTGGGTAAATCCGGTGTAACTAAAATCACCTTCGGTACCATACCGGTTGGCAAATACAATCCAGGTGTTCATTTGTAATCCTACATAACTAATATCAGCATTCATATCGGTTGACGATGTTAGGGAATGTAAAATAACATCCACTTTGGCATCGGTAATTTCTTTGGTAATTTTATTGCTTTGCATATCGGAACAAATAAACAGGGCCACCTTAATTCCTTCAATTTCAGTAACCACCAATGAATCGCCGGCCACCATTTTATTGTCTTCATCGGTTACATTCAAATTCCGTTTGCGGTATTTTACTATTTCACCTGTTGGCCTTATTAAAACCTGGGTATTATACAAATTATCGGATGTTGCATCCAGTTCTGTCATCCCGAAAACAATGGTTACATTGTTGGCAACGGCACTGTTTTTAATTGAATCGGTTGAGGCTCCGGGTACCGTTTCACTCATCAAGCGTTGATATCCGTCTTTTGTGTCTTCGTCAAAATACCATTCAAGTATCATTTCGCCAAAAACAATTACCTGGATGTCGTTATGCTCCAATTTAATTTTTTCCACCATTGTTTTAATGGTATTTAACGTAGCAAGCTTATCGGTTTTATCGGGCTGAATACTAACCGCTGCTACATTTATATGATAGGGTGCCTTGCTATCGTCATAATCCAATTTGGCACTGTACATATCGATGGGTGAATAGTCGAGCCAATCGCTATTGCACCCATTGGTTGCTGTAATAATCAGCAAAACGATTCCAATTTTTAACATTCTCATTTTCTTAGTATTTAGTTGAACAAAAATTAAGTTTAAAACAGCTATGTATTTAATTTTTTATAAGTAAAGGCAAAATCTCGGAGTATTTTAACTCGACATCGGGATTGAATGCCTCACTGCTCATGTATTCAATAATGCTTTTTTTCAGTTGCCGGGCCGAGGGTCTTTGTTCCATGGATTGGTTAAAATTAATAGATGATACCATCAGTTTTCCATTACCCACTTTACATTCCCATAAATAGGCAAGTTTTTCGTTTATAATATAAGAATCAATTACCTGAATGACAGGAACTACTTCGTGAGGCAAATCAGAAATATTCATGGCTTTGGCATACATGGCAATATCCCACCATTGCCAGTTTGAATGGAATTCTGTGGGAAATTTTTTTAATGCCGGATGTTGAGGATTGCATAAAATACCCATGGTATGTGCCTTTTGAGGCCATTTGTGAATGGAGTTCCAGAAAATAGTAGAAAAACAACTTTCGCGGTAATTATTCAGGTTTGTTGAATCGACCATTAGTAACACACTTTTCCCTTGCTTTAAAAGTTCTTCAGCCTTTTCAAGATCCTTGGCCTCAAGCACAATTACGTTCTGGTTATCAATGGATTCCTTTTTTGGATACACCCAAATTTCCCAGTTGTTTTGAATGTTTAACCCGGGTAATTCAATAGTCAAAAGTAATTTCGAAGCCTGCTTAATACCCTTTAATGAGAATTGTACCGGTGAGCATGGGGTAAGTTTTCCGCTAGAAATGGTACCGCTATTTAATTTTCCTTTTGCAATAATATCATGATTCTCATTGGTAAGAGTCCAGATAGGTTCCACATTTTCAATATTTTCAAAACTGAAATTCGAAATAACCACCTCCGCATCGAACACCTCATGATTTTGCCAAACACGTTTTTTCATTTTGGCCAGGGGCACCACCGAATTACAATATTGGCTGTGTTGTTGCGGGGTAACCAACCCTTTCGATTCCCAAAAATCGGTCAGAATCCCAACAATTGAAATATATTGTCCCTGATAATCGTGCAAATCGAGCAATTGAAAACCGGCGTATCCCGGAGTCCGCATGACCGATTCCATTTCTTCTTTATATAAAATGGCTGAGAATTTTCCGGATGCTTTTGCAAATTGTTCGTTCAATGGGAGTAATCCCTTTTTTTCAATCTGCTTTTTTATGCGTTCGTAATTTGTATTCCTTAGAACACCCTTTTCGTATTTTGGTATTTCGTTAAAATTGGGAAACATAGCCCATTGTCCCATTTCATGGGCTAAAACCGGAGCACTCAAGCCTTCAATTTCAGTTGAAAAAGTAGTATAAGTTTCAGGCGGAAAAAGGTTAAAACGGCTGGAATGAACCACATCGCCTCCGCCCCAGGTAATTCCCACAATTCGCTTGGCATAAGGCCATTCCTTGGTTTTTTCCAAACCCCAGGCTGATACAAAAAAATCGTCGTTCCGGTTATTCCCTATCGGATGGCTGGTACTTGAATAAAGATGCCTGGAATCTTTAATTTTTGCTTCGGCAACAATTTTTTCATTTACTTCGGTAGCTCCCATCACTTCATTGTTTAACGATACCATGCAAAACGATGGATGGTTCCCATAGGTATCTAAAATGCGGTTGATTTCGGCATAAGGTACACCCGCAAGTTCAGGTTGCAGATACAAACCCACTTCATCAGCAGCGTCAAAAGCGGCTTCTGGCGGGCACCATGTATGATAACGCACATGGTTCAATCCATACGATTTAATAATTTTCATGATTTCAACCCACTTTTCTTTTTGCATATAAGGATAACCTGTAAGTGGAAACGATCCGCAATCAAGTGTGCCTCTCATAAAAACTTTATTCCCGTTAATGGTTATGTAACCATCTTTTTTACCAATTTCGCGCATTCCAAAAGTGGTTGAAAAACTGTCGATGGTTTTTCCATTACTTTCCAATTCGCATTTCAGTTCATATACTACCGGGGTAAATTCACTCCATAGCAAAACCGGCTTTGGCATTGTTATGGAGGTTTCAAACAGGTTATTGATATTTTGTTCTGTTTTAATCATCTTAAATTCCACATCTCCTTTTTTTCGTAGTAAGAAATTTACTTTTGTGTTCTTTAGGTCACTTTCCGACGAGTAAGATAATTTCACATCAATACTTTCGGAATTTATTTGTGGATATACGATCACATTTGCAATTTGAGCTGTTGCATTTTTTGCAATCAGTTCTATTTTACCCACAATTCCATTCCACGACGATCCGTTTCCGCCATAACCGTGATGACCGAAATGTGCATATCGCATATCCTCTTTGTTAATGAGAACTGTAAGTGTATGTTCACCGCTTTGAATTGATTTGTCGATTGTTATACGATGCGGAAAAGCCAAACCATAATCTTCGCCAACTTTCATATCATCCCAAAAAACGGTGCTTGCGCCTAATGTCCGCTCTAAAAAAAGGGTTACACTTTTCCCCTCCCAAAGTTTTGGAATATTTATTTTCCGTTGTACCCAAAAGGCTCCGTCAAAGGTGTAAACACGTTCCAGACCCGGAGAGTATGTTTGCGATTCTTTTAAAACTGCCCCTATTCTGGCTTCATCGGTTGAGCCTGGTAAGTTAATCCAATCATTCACCTGAAACTCGGCATTTTTAAAATAGATCTGGTTTAACAAGTACAACGATTTGTTGGAAGGCAATTCCGATTTATACCACTCTTGTTCAACCCCCACTTTTTGAGGCCAGTCTTTGAAATTACCATCCATAGCGATTTTCCACATCCCCTGAAGGTCTAACGTATCAGAGGGTTGACTTTTTGCAATAGAAAAACAGATAAGGCTACCGCATATTAAAAACAGAATTTTACTTTGCATCGAAACTTTCATCTTTTAATAATTTATGATATTTTAAATGATTTAACGAGGAAATCATAATTTCCAAATTTTAAGGCATTCTGATAATTTATTAAAGCCAGTTTTCTATCACCCAAACCTAAATAACCGAGTGCCATTATGTAGTAACAGTAGGCTTTATTCCGCTGATTTAAATCATCGTCCCAAATAGTCATTTCGGGTAATGAGACTGCAAAATAATCCATTTTACAATCATCGTTTAGGTGTTCATCGCCATAAAGAATCAGTTTGTTAAAACAGGCAAATGCATTTACACTGTTCCCTAATTCAAGCCAGGCAAGACCCTGAAAATATATTTTATCGGGTTGCTGATCGTTATAAAAAAAGGCTTGCTTGGGTTCTGAGGAACCCTGGGTTGCTTTTTGAAAATGAAATTCCGCCAATGCTGGTTTTTCAAGATGCTTATAAACTATTCCTTTATAATAGTGGATGTCGTTATCGGTGGAGCCAAATAATTTTGCTTCGCCCAGATTTTCGGGAAAAGAATCGGTGGCAGATAACCATTTTAAAGCCAAATCAAAGTTCTTGTTTTGAATTTCCATCTTTGCCAATTCAATGTGGCACAGGCTGTACAAACCGGTCACTTTTCCTTCGCCGCCTTCCCATGGATGAAAAATACGGCTATCAATTAATTCTATTGCTTTGCTGTAATTCCCAAGTTGGTTGCAAAGGGTTACATATTCCAGATACATGTCGTCGCGATGTTCAACCCGTTTGAAGTGTTTTTCCAAAAAAGCCAATCGTTCGGTATGAGGTCGGCAAATACGTTTGTATAATTGGTCAAGCTCCATCAAAATGCGCGCATCGGTAGTGTCAAGTGCAAAAGCTTTTTCAAGGCATTCAACAGCCTTATTTTCCTGATTTAATTTATTGAAATACGCCAGAGCCAGATTTCTGAGTACTGTTGGAAATGTGCTGTCCAATTCAACCGATTTCTCCCAGCAAGCAATTGCTTCGGGATATTGGCGTTTGTCGTACCACAAATTTCCGAGGTAATAGGGAGCTTTCGCATCGGATGGATTTGCTTTTAGTGCACATTCTAATGCAAAAATTGCTTCCAAACGGTTTGGAAAACAAAAGTCCGGAGCATGAGAAGCCGCTTTTTTAAAAACAACTTTGGCATCTTTTCCTGCCAAAGTCAATGCCCAACCCATGTAATAGTAGGTCATTGGTGAACTTGCACACACTTTTACGCCAACTTCCAACAACTGAATGGCTTCGGCATACATTCCGGCGGCTATATAATCCAAGGCAACTATCTCATAATTATGAATTTCATTACGCATTAACTGATTTAAATCTGTCAATACATCGTTTTGGTTTGTCATAAGATATTTTTCAAAACGACAGCCAAAATTGAATAAATCAATTTTCAGGGATTCGTCAATCAAAACCAAAGCTTCATCTTTTCTTCCAATTTTTCTAAGAATTGATGCTTTAAGTGTTCGAGCCTTGTGATTATGCCAGTTTCGAATCAGCGATTTATCAATTTCGAATAGAGCCTCGTCGAAGCGATTGTTAATACACGAAATTTGCGAGCAACCCAGATAGCCTGCATCCTGCATGGCTACATTCCAACACGCTTTATAAAAAGCATCGTAAGCGTCTTTGGTTTTGCCCTGATATTGTAGTGTTAAACCCAGATAATAATGCGGTTCGCCATCGTACGGATTTGGGTTTCGCTGCAATTGCGTTTCAATGGCTTTTTTAAAAAAAGTTTCTGCCTCAGTAAACTTACCCCTTCGGAGCAACCACAATCCCATAGCGTTATTGTTTCGCAAATCGGTAGGGTCGCGCCGCAAAGCCTCCCTATAATAATCTGTGGCATTGTAAGTGGCATGACGGTATTGTTCTAAGTGCAATCCAGTGAGATAAAGCTGTTCACAAGTTAGCGTTTCCTCTGGCGATAAAGCAGCCTTGGCAGCTTCGGCTTTGGGGCGTTCTTTTTCCTGTTTTCGTATTGCAAGCAGCTCACTACCGTTTTCATTATAAACGGATAGACACAAGTCGGACAATTTAATTTCACCTGCGTTTATTGTTTTTACAAAAACCGATTCAGGTGATAAATCGATAATTTCAGAAAGCAACTTCAAGTCCTGCTTTTCTCCTTGCACAGAAGAAGGAAGGCTAAGTTCAATTCTCGCATTTTTTAGTAGCGAAGTAACAAATACTTTTACTATTACTTTATCATCTACTTTCTCTATGTTTAGTAATACATCTTTCGATGCGTTTTTTACTACACCCAACTCACGATACGGTAAAAAGTATTGTGTAAATGTTTTTTCTTCGTAAGGATTCAACCATGTAAAATCGGGTTGATTATCAGTAAATACACCAGCCATTAGTTCTATATAAGATCCGTCTTCGTCGGTTAAGTTTCGGTCCCATGCTTTACCAAAATCGCCGTTTCCCCATGTCCATTGTTTCTTCCCCGGCGAAATATGATGGTTTGCCACGTGAAGTACGCCGGCTTGTGTATCGTTTTCGTATCCGCCAACAAAGTTAAACTCCGAATTAATAGCCATATACGAAGTTGGGACTGGAATATTTTTATAATTCGAAATATCAACACCAGCCGAGTAATCTATTTTGTAATAAGTTCCAGTAGCAATAGGAAAAGTAGAAACATCGCGTTTCCCGTGGTCAAAAACGGCATGAACATCGGGTGGAAAAACCGATTGATAAAAATCGTTGACAGCAACCGCAGGATTAGCCCACCACAGAAATGTCTGTGGAACCGGAGTCGGATTATAGAGCCGACCTTTTATTTCGAGATATGCTTTGCCGGGATAAAGCGTAAAACCCGCCATTCCTTTTTGGTGAAACATTTTTTCATTTTCGCTTACCCAAACGGTTATACTTCCATCAGCATTGTTTTCGATGGTATAATCCACCGGAAGAAAGGTGCTCGGGCGGTGATGTTGTGGCCAGTTGAACTCAATCCCTCCCGAAATCCATGGACCGGTAAGTCCAACTAATGCAGGTTTAATTACCTGATTGTAATAAATAAAATGGCGTTGTTTTATTTTATCGTAAGCCATCTGTACACGCCCGCCCAATTCGGGTAATATCATTATTTTCAGATATTCATTTTCCAAAAAAACGGCATTATACGTTTTATCTGCTTTTTTATCTGCAATTTTTTCTATTACCGGATAGGGATATACTACACCGCTACTTCCCTGATATACACGTTTCTCAAGAAAAATTGGATTTTTCTCGGCTTCCCCAATTTCATAAGTGGGAATGGCAACCAATTCATTCCACGCATTAACTATACTTTTTTTTACAGTACTTCTTGTTAGATACTCTGTGATTTCTTCCATTTTCAATAAAATATCGAACCAAACAATAAATTCTAATTAACCAATTCTTTTTCAATATCTTCCAGAGATTTTCCTTTTGTTTCGGGCAATTTTATTAAAATAAAAACAAAACCCAGCAAACAAATTGTGGCATACACCCAAAAAGTTCCGGCAGCTCCTAATCCTTTGTTTAGTAGTGGGAAAGTGTAAGTCAGCACAAAACAAGCTACCCACAGCGAGAAAGTTGCTAAGGCCATTGCTGCTCCACGAATACGGTTTGGAAAAATTTCGGATAGAATTACCCATACAATGGGTGCCAATGACATGGCGTATATGGCAATGGCAACAACAACTAAAGTCAATACTGCAATGCCTTTAAGTTGAAAATAAAATGCAGCACCAAGCAAAATATAAGTAAATGCCAAGCCAACCGAACCGAACACCATTAAATTTTTTCGACCCCATTTATCAACTGTAAACATAGCAACTAAAGTAAAAATCAGATTAACGCTACCCGTAATAACAATATTGAATAATGTGTCGCTAACCCCATAACCTGCGGCAGAAAAAATCTCTTCGGCATAATTAAAAACAGTATTTATTCCACACCATTGCTGAAAAACCGCCAACACAATTCCAATTATTAATACGGTTCTGAATTTTGGATTAAATAAAGTTTTGAAATCCATTTTTTCAGAAACATCATTCAACGTGGATTGGATATTTGTCATTTCCTGACGAGCATATTCTTCTCCTCCAATTTTTTTCAATGTCGGAAATGCCTTTTCTCCGTTACCGGCTTTCATAAGCCAACGCGGACTTTCGGGCAAAAAGAACGTTAGAAGAAAAAACATTGCTGCCGGAATGCCGCAAGCATAAAACATCCAACGCCAACCCATTTGCCCGTTCCATGATGCCTGAATAAATTCATCTGTTGCACCAGCAGGCACTTTATCGGCAATCAATAAATTGATAACCTGAGCTGCCAAAATCCCAATTACGATGGTCATTTGATTTAAAGAAACAAATCGTCCGCGAAGATGAGATGGCGCAACTTCGGCAATATACATAGGCGACAGTGCAGATGCCAACCCGATACCGATACCACCAATTAGTCTGAAAATAATAAAAACCTGATAAGAGGCTGCTGCACCCGTTCCGGCGGAGGCTAAAGTAAATAGAAGTGCCGACAACATCAATGGCAATTTTCGACCATATTTATCGCTCACTATGCCCGAAACAACTGCGCCAAGTATAGAACCGATAAGGGCTGAACTCATAGCCCATGCCTGCAAATTGGCAGATGAGGCAATATCAAAAAAACGTTCGTAAAAAGGTTTAGCCCCACCAATTACTACCCAGTCGTAACCAAAAAGTAGGCCTCCCATGGCTGATACTAAAGATATAAATAAAATATAGGTTATGTTTATGGAATTGTTTTTCACTTGAAAATCTTTTTAGTTAATTAAATTGCTTCGGAGAGAACGGTCGTCTGCCTCAAAGGTGTTCGCGATTCTCCATAAAAAACAACAGAGCTTTGTATGCAAATTTATGCTCATGGCTATTTTATATCACTAATTGCTAAAAGTTTATCATGGAAGGTTTATTTAAAATTATTTAATCAAATTTAAAGCAATTCGATTTAAACAGTATGTATTCAAATAGGGTTTACATGTAAAATATCACGATAAAATAAAATTTGTTTATCAAGTACAAAATTCATTTTATATTTATATTCAGAATTTTAAAACATTATTAAAGTCTAAATTATTTTTTTCATGTAATATCAAAGCTATTATGGAAAAATTAGCGGATGGATTTAAAGGACAAAAAGCCATTGTTATTCCTTACAATATCAGGCAAATCCAAAACACGAATTCAATTACCAAACAGTTATATATTACCCATATTGGCTATTTCCCGGAGGCAAAATATCATTACCGGGAACGAAAGAATGGGGCAAAAGAGTATATTTTCATATACTGCGCACAGGGAGAAGGCTGGATTTTCTATCATCAGGAAAAGTTTGAATTAAAACAGCATGAGGCTTTTATCGTTGAGCCCGAAATGGCACATTCCTATGGCGCGAGCCACTCCAAACCATGGAGCATCTATTGGTTTCACTTTTGCGGGCACGATAGTGACCAATTCAGTTCAATTTTTGGAAAAGTAATTCATTTGCATGAATCGGATAATAGCCGTTTACGCGACCGGATACTGCTTTTTGAGGAGATGTACCAAAACCTTGAAATGGGTTATTCAACAGAAAATCTGGAATATATCAGTTATTGCCTAAGGTATTTTCTGGCGTCGCTAAAATATTTGAACCAATACCGCGAAATTAAAAATGCCAAAGAAATGGATGTAATCCAAAAAAGCATCCTATATATGAAAAATAATCTTGAAACTAAAATAACCTTCAGCGGAATAGCAAGCCACACCGGGTATTCCAATTCGCATTTTGGAGCCATGTTTTTTCAGCGAACATCCTATACCCCCATGGAATATTACAACCAGCTTAAAATTCAGAGAGCCTGTTCCTATTTGCAATTCTCCGACTTAAAAATTAAAGAAATTGCATTTCGATTAGGATATTATGATCCGTTCCATTTTTCGAAAACTTTTAACCGTGCGATGAATATGACACCCAGCGGATACCGGGCAAATTATAAAAAAGAAAAACCAATTTCACCGGAAGCAAACATTGTTTCAAGAAACTGAAAGCCTTTTGTAGGTAATAATGATAAAACAAATAAACTATTTTCCCTATTATTTTGCCTCCATTTTTTTCAAATTGGGCAAGCTATAAAAATAATATATGGTCATTCCTATTGCCATCCAAATTACCAATCGCATCCAGGTATCAAAAGGTAGGGCCACCATTTGAGCCAAGGAAGTTAAAATACCCATAATGGGAACAAAAGGAACCCATGGCGTTCTGAAACCGCGCGGCAATTCAGGATGGGTACGCCGCATCACCAATATTCCACCGGAAACAATAGCAAAAGCCATTAAGGTGCCAATGGAAACCAGTTCACCTAATATACCAATGGGTAATAACCCTGCAATTATAAGAGTAACTATCCCCGTAATGATGGTGTTTATGTGTGGGGTTTTATATTTGGGATGAACTTTAGAAAATATGGGAGGCAAAAAACCATCTTTCGACATGGAATAAAATATACGGGGTTGTCCCAACAACATTACAAGAATTACTGAACTTAAACCAGCCAGTGCCCCAATTTTTACAATAGGCCGCAGCCACATTAATTGGGGACCCACTGAGTTAATTCCAACGGCAATTGGGTCCGATACATTCAACAAGCGGTAATCGATTATTCCGGTTAGAACCAAAGCTACAGCAATATACAGAACAGTGCAGATGGCTAACGAAACAATAATTCCAATGGGCATGTCCCTTCTTGGATTTTTTGCTTCCTGAGCTACCGTAGATACTGCATCGAACCCTATGTAAGCAAAAAAGATAACCCCTGCGCCCCGTAAAATTCCTGACCAGCCGAACTCACCAAATTTACCCGTATTTTCAGGGATAAATGGAGTCCAATTATCTAAGTTGATGTATTTATAGCATACAAAAACAAACAACAAAACAACACCCACTTTTACATAAACAATGAGGTTATTAAAACGGGCCGATTCCTTTATTCCCACATATAGAACAGAAGTGAGTAAACCAACAATTAACATAGCGGGAATATCTAAAAAAGCGCCTGAACGAACAATTCCTTCAGAGGACTGAATGAATGGAGCTGAGCAAAAAGCTTTTGGTATGTGTATTCCAAAATCGTTTAAAAAACTAACCATATAGCCCGACCAACCCACGGCTACAGCGGAGGCGCTGAATAAATACTCCAATATGAGATCCCAACCGATAATCCAGGCAACGGTTTTGCCCATGGTTGCATACGCATAGGTATAGGCACTTCCGGCAACGGGTAACATTGAGGCAAACTCGGCATAGCATAAGGCTGCAAACGCACAGGCAATGCCTGAAATAATAAATGAGATTACGATTCCCGGACCGGCATAATTAGCGGCGGCTGTGCCAGTCAGCACAAATATTCCGGCTCCAATAACCGCACCAATACCCAACAAGGTAATATTTAAAGGCCCTAATGTGCGATTGAGAGTATTATCTTCCGATTCTTTTAAAATATTGTCAAGGTGTGACGACATAATTTCAATTTTATTTTTCAAAAATGAAATTAAGGAAATAAAATTAACATCCAACAGAAATACTAATTAATGAAGTCAAATTTTAACCCGGATTATTC
>DYQV01000389.1 GCA_020719105.1 Rikenella microfusus | reverse complement strand
TTAAGCCTTACCCAAACAGTTATGCCTTTTTAATATCAAACAAAGGGATAATTATTGCCCACCCAAATAATGATTATATAAACAAATCAATTATTGATATTCTTAATGACAAGAAATTGGGGAAAACCACGCTAACTCAAATTAGTAAAGGTGAAGTATTTAATTTTGCAAGTGAACACTATTCTTTAGGAGTGGACTCCTATTTTTCGTTTGCCCCCATTCAAATTGGCGAAGCTGGTACTCCTTGGTCCTTAGCATTAGTAGTACCAAAAAATGTGTTTTTGCATCAGGCAAACCAAAGCATTCAATATGCGCTTTTTGTTGGTTTGATTGGTTTTGTAATGATAATTATTTTAGTTTGGTTTGTTGCTTATAACATAACCCAGCCCATTATTCAAGTTGCCAATTATGCGCGGCAGTGCAGCAACGGTAATTTTTCGCATGAATTAACAATAAAACGGAACGACGAAATAGGCGATTTAGCCAAGGCGTTGAAAGAAACTTCATCTTCCTACGTTGAAATTGCGATTATGGCCAAAAGAATTGCTCAGGGCGATTTATCGGAAGACATTGAAAAAGGGTTAAGCGGCACCAATAGCGATTTGATTAATTCATTGAAGCTCATGGTTCAAAAGTTACGGACCATAATGCTTGAAATATCGGCCAGTACCAATGAACTGTTAGAAACATCCGAAGTATTAACAAAAGATTCTCAAAGAATAACCGATGGGGCAAAAGAACAGGAATACTTTTCGTCGGAAGTAAATAAATCCATGAACCGGATTGAGCTCATTTCGGCTCAAGCCGAAGCTGATGTGACTGCTGGAGCTAACCAAGTTGATACAACCGTTAACTCACTAAAAGGGATAATAAACAAAACCAAAGTTATTGGTGACATTTATACAAAAACCAATTTTATCGCATTAAATGCTGCCGTTGAAGCGGCAAGAGCGGGGGAACATGGTAGAGGATTTGCTGTAGTGGCACAAGAAATTCAAAAGCTTGCCGAGCAAAGCCGGTTAGCAGCCACCGATATTGATAACCTTTCAAAAGACAGCATAAAAATAGCCGAAGATTCTTTGAAAAGCCTTCAAACCATTGTTTTAGAGATGCAACAGACCTCGGTGTTCATAAAAAAAATAATTGATTCCAGCGAAAAGGGAGGCCATTCTAGAACCATTGACCTGATTCGGTTGAAGGAAATTACAGAAGAAAACATGCAAGTTTCAGAAAGCGTGGCCGATAATGCAACGGTTTTGGCAAACAACGCTAGAAACTTGATGCATTCCATCAAGTTTTTCACCATAGAGTAATTGAAACCCTAAAATGGTTTTTTGTTACATGGAATTAATTCGGGTTTAAATGGCTAAAGCCCAGTTGTAAAAGGGCAGTGCTTCAATTGTTTTATTATCCACAAAAAAAGTATCTGTTTGACAGTGCGTAATAATAAATCCCTTTTGTAATCCGAAAAAATCCATTGCCTCAGTTAATCCGGATAGTTCCCTATTCAAATTTTCCTCATCGAGTTGCCAGCATACTTGATATAATCCCATTAGCTTTTTGTTTTGAAAAACCACAAAATCGCATTCGCCTTTTTCAGAATAATAATATATTTCGTTGGTTGTGTAACGCAATTGAAGAAACACCATATTTTCAAGTAACCTGCCTTTATCGGGGTTAAATGATGCAGAGTTGATGCTAATGAACCCATTATCGACACAATATATTTTTTTGGGGTTTACTATTTGCACTTTCAAGGAATAGCTAAATCGGGGGATATAAAAGAACAAATAGGCATCGGTAAAGTAGGTCAAATATTCCATAATGGTTGATGATGAAGCTATCTGAAACAATTTACGCAAACTATTTCCAGTAAAAGGTTTGCCACAATTTGACGCAAGCCAGACAGCCAATTGCTGTAACAAAGGGGTATTTTTTATTTGGTATCGCACGGCAATATCACGTACAATAATATCGTTGAACGATTGCATTAAAATATCAGGGAGATAGGTTTTCAAATACTCGGGAAACCCACCGGAGGTAAGGTATTGCTCTGAAGTTACTTCGTTTGGTTTATCGTTGGTGAATAAAAGATATTCACTATACGAAAAAGGAAAAAGTTCTTTTGATATATGCCGCCCTGTTAATTTGGTACCCAGCTCTTTGCTTAATAGAGTTGCATTGGATCCGGTAATAAAAACGTTGTAACCTTCATCGAGTCTGAAACGAACAAAACTTTCCCAATTTGGGATAAGCTGTATCTCATCAAAAAAGTAGGTATTGGATTGGCTTGCAAGGGCCAATTGGTGTAAGCGGTTAAAGTCACTTAAATCGAAACCTGCCAGCCTTGGGTCCTCAAAGTTTAAATATATACACGGTGCTTTAGTAAGATTATTTATTTGTTGCAATAGAGTACTTTTGCCGCATCGGCGTATGCCTGTTATAATAAAGGCATGAGAGCTAAGGTTTTCAAAACCAGTTATTGTTCTGTGCAAGCCAAGCGACTTTTTTTTAAGCCGTTCGGCCTGTGATTGAACCACCTGTTCGATGTAAATTTTTGTCAGCATTCCCGAATCATTTCGTTTGTAAAGGTAACTATTTTTTGTTTACGGCGAAAACTATTTTGTACTCATTTCAGCGTTACTCATTCAACAAGGTTATTGTTAAAATTTTAGTTAAACACAGCAGTTTTATTTGCCTTTTTTGGCCTGCTTCTCACAAAATGACCAATGATTTCTGGATATTGGGCTTTACTTCGAAAATCAAAAATCGTTAATCGAAATTCGAAAATTAAAGGAGTTAGACATTAGTAGCCCCGGTATAAAGCACTGCATTGTTTTTGTTGGTAGCAATATAAACTTGGTAAGTGTGGCAGGACATAGGGTAAGGTTTTATTATTTACAGTTTACTTCGTTTTGAATTAAGAGCGAAGTATCCGTTGTTATTAAGTACTGCTTCATAGTAAATGGTTCAGTACTAATTGTTCATTACAAATTACTAATTGTAAATTGTTAATTA
>DYQV01000388.1 GCA_020719105.1 Rikenella microfusus | reverse complement strand
TAGTTTTTTACTCAAACTTATCCGCATTTTCTTTGTAAAACGAAGGAGTAACACCTGTAAATTTTTTGAACGATGTATTAAAAGTAGCTTTGGAATGAAAGCCTACTGCTTCGCCCACACCTTCGATGCTGTAATGCTTAAATTGGGAGTTAATCAGCATTTTGCGGGACTCTTTTATCCGCAGGTCGTTAATGTAATTGTTGAAATTTGTATGGTAATAATCGTTTATTATTTGCGACAAATAATTCCGGTTGGTATTTAGCAGTTGTGCCATATCATTGATGGCAAATTGTTTTTGTGTAAATGGTTTATCTTCGAGCATTAGTTTTTCTATTGCCGGAATTAACTCGGTTCTTAAATTTTCGTCTTTGTTTTCAGAGGAATGTTCTTTATTCACCGTATCAATATTCATTGTGTGGTGTTGCTCTTTTTCTATGTCTGCTTTTGCTAAGTAAACATTGTGTTCTACAAGTGCTAAATAAAGTTTGTTCTTTTGACGGTATAGTAAAAATAAAACAATGGATAGCAAAAAGGTAAGAATAAGTGAAACTGCCACAGCCGTAATGGTTTTACGCTTTTTCAGAATTTCTAATTGTTGAATTTGGATAGTTTGCCCCGACAATAAGAGTTGCGCTTCGGCTTTTTCAATTTCAAATTTGGTTCGTATCTCGGCTATTTGTTTGTTTATTTCCATGTTAAAAACCGAGTCGTTAACGACTATGTATTTTTGAAAATATTGAACTGATTTTTCTTTTTCGTGCATGTCGGCATAGGTTTGAGCTAAAAGCAGGTAACCATTCGACAGGTATTTCAACGGACGTTGGGTGTTTTCAATTTTCACCGCCTCTTCGGCCAGCTTCAGCGCTTGTGCCTTTCTTCCTGTTTCGGAATATAGCTTGCTCAGGTTTAGCTTTGTGGTAAATATCCCTATGTCGTAGCGGGTAGTTTCGAATAAAGTTAATGACTGTTTGAAAAATCGCTCGGCTTCTTTCTTTTTCCCTTTCTTATCCAAATACATAGCCTTGTTACTAAGCGCAATTGCCATTCCGTTTTTGTTGTTGAGTTGCGAGTAAATGTCAATGGCTTTTTGGTAATTTTCTATCACTTTTTCATCTTCGTTAAAGCTGTTGTAAATCAGCGCATAATTATTATACACCGAGGCAATGTCATCTTTCAAATCGAGTTTTTGGAAAATTTCGAGCGCCAATCCAAGGCATTTTAACGCCGAACTATAGTTTTTTTGTTCCCAATACAGGGTGCTGAGGTTTTGGTGAGCATTGGCAACACTTTTCTGATTCTTGTTGTCTTTATTTAAATGCAATATTTTATGAAAATTATCAATGGCTTTGCGGTAATACCCGGTTGATTTATAAACCAATCCGAGATTGTTATAGAGTTTGAGCAATAATACAGTATCAGTGCTGTTTTCGAGTTGTTTATGAGCCTGATTGTAAGCACTAAGTGCCAGCGGAAAGCGACCGTAATAATAATGCGTTACGCCAATGTTAATATAACATTTGGCTGCATCCGAATTCTTGTTGAGCTTTTCGAAGTAAGGTGCTGCTTTTTCGAAATACACATTGGCCGAATCGTAATTCTCGTGGTACTCATGGTATTTGGCGGTATTGTATAAAAATCGGGCAGCAAAAGAATTTTCATTCATTTTTTGTGCCGACATAAATCCTGCAGTAGCAGCTTTCAGGGCATAACTGTCGTCGAAGTTTTCGGATTTTTGCATTAAATTATGCAAGGCAAGCGTGTCATTTACAGCAAATAAATGCACCGGACATACAAAAATTGATAATATATATATCCAAAAATGATAATAAACCTTTCTCATTTTACTTGCAAATTAGGTGTTGTGCTATCTCAGAAATGAAATTGTATCGCAAATTCCGGATAAACAGTTGATTTATAGTTGAAAGGAACAACAGAAACATCTTTTCGCAACTTTACCGCATATTTAAACCTGATTTTTTGTTGCTTTTTCTCCAATAGACTCCGTCCGTGAATCCAATCATATAAATACGAAGCTACAACTAAGCTAACTGATGCTAAAGCTACATAATAGTCACTTTTTGATTCTTCGGCATTTAAAATCTTATAATTAAACACATCAGTCCAAATCCCATCTTTGTTAAAGCTGGCATATATCAACCCCGTATAACCGACTAAACGTGTACCCACTAATACCCATCCTGTGGTATTGTCTTTAAGTTTAAAATGAATTAAACCCGGAACAACTATTGCCTCCATAGCATCCATTAACCTGAAGTTAGTTGATAGCGTTTCAAATTCATCAAAACTCATACTGTCAGTAATTTGAGGAATGCTGAAATGGTCATTTAAATCGCGTTTAAAAACATCAACATCCTGAGCTGAAATATACATTGAAAATAAAATAAATAAAACAGATGACAAGAGTATTTTTTTCATTTTGATTTTTGTTTTAAAATTTAAGAACTAACATTTCGGAGGAGATAAGTGTTTGATAATTAAGCGAACCTTTGATTCGTTAATTATAGTTATATTATTGATTTTGAGCAGATTGTAAAATTGAAAAAGTTGCATATTTCGGCATAAATGACTACCTTTTAGATAGTTACAAAATAAATTCGAAATTCAAGCTAAATATGCAACAGCACAAAAGTACAAATAAATTTTCAGAGATAGAAGTATTTGCAAAGGATTCAGAAACGCTTACGAGCACTTTGTCTGAAGCTATGGGCAAATTTCAATTAAAAAAGATCACGCTAAAAATTTTTCGTTTCAATTATCAAATAACGACCGGAGACTCTCGCCGACGTACGATTTACTTCCATCTCAGGGTTTTAATGGCTTTCACACAACCACCATTAACAGCAAAGGAGAGCCGAATCAAGACATACTAATTGTTGCCGAAAAAGTCAGCCTCAACAAACAACGGGTAACAAGTATCATCGAAGAAATAACAGGGATTGTTCAAAAAAACATCAAAGAATAAGAGATGAGCACAAAGAACGGTTTTTAATCGGACAATTAAAAAT
>DYQV01000033.1 GCA_020719105.1 Rikenella microfusus | reverse complement strand
CACATACATAAATCAATCCTACTTTAGAATAGATCCATTTAAATTAATTAACTCTAAATACTTTAAGTACATTAAGTACTTTAATTACTCTAAATACTTCTTTTAGTTGGCATCGTAATTATCAATAAACGAAACTACGGCCGCTGCACATCCAGGTCCAGCTTGGGCAAATGAAATGGATAAATAGTAAACTTGAGTTTTTGCGCAAAAGAATTCAAATGCTTCATAAACGGTACCGTCTGATTGATCGTAATTGCTGCCGTAATATTTTGTAAAATCGTACAGCTTCAAAACTACCTGATCCGTACAGGTTGAATCTGATCTAATATTGAAACGATAATGGGTTCCTTTATTGAGTAGAATAGAAAACTCTTCTTTAGGTGCTTTATCAGTACTACGCCCCTCTTCAAGCCTCACCCTAAAGTCTTTCAAATAAGTGGCTTTTCCAATATCGCGCATTACAACTTCTTTCAAAGCCATACCGCATTGAGCCTTGGCATTTTGAAGCGTAAAAGATAGTGTGATTACTGCAACAATAAAAAATACCTTACCCATTACTAAGCTATTTTTAAAAATACATTCATTACTTATTTTTATTATAATTTGATTGGGTAATTGAATGCTGAATATATAAAAAAACGTTCATATATAAAAATTATTCCCCACCAAACTCCATTAAATACGCCTTTATAAAATCGTTCAGTTCACCATCCAATACTGCTTGCACATTCGATGTTTCAATCCCTGTACGCACATCTTTTACTAATTTATAAGGATGCAACGTATAGTTTCGAATTTGTGAGCCCCACTCAATCTTCTTCTTGGTGCCTTCAATCTTATCCTTTTCCTCTTGTTTTCTCCGAAGTTCTAATTCATAAAGTTGTGATTTTAATAACCGAAGTGCATTCTCTTTGTTCTGGTTCTGGCTCCGTGATTCGGTATTTTCAATAACAATGCCCGATGGAGCGTGATGCAGGCGAACCCCGGTTTCCACTTTATTCACATTTTGACCGCCGGCCCCACCACTGCGGAAAGTATCCCAGGTAATATCGGACATGTTAACCAATATTTCAATGCTATCATCAATGGAGGGTGATACAAAAACACTGGAGAAAGTAGTTTGCCTTTTACCCTGTGAATTAAATGGCGATATACGCACCAACCGATGCACTCCATTTTCACCTTTAAGGTAGCCATAAGCGTAATCACCGGTAACTTCAAAAGTGACTGTTTTCACCCCGGCTTCATCGCCTGCCTGATAATTAAGTTCCCGTACTTTATATCCATTTTTTTCGGCCCATCGCAGGTACATTCGCATCAACATTTCAGTCCAATCAAGACTTTCGGTGCCACCAGCACCGGAATTAAGCTTTACAATGGCGCCCAAAACATCCTCTTCACGACGCAGCATGTTCCGGGCTTCAATAATTTCAAAAGAATTTACGGCTTTTTTATACTGGGCTTCCAATTCATCTTCCTTTGCCTCGCCCAGTTCATAAAAATCAAAGAGCACTTGCAGATCATCTACCGTATTTTTTGATTCCTCATAACCCTTGACCCAAAATTTTATTTGCTGAATCTTTTTAAGTTGTTCTTCGGCTTCCTTTGGTTTGTCCCAAAAATCAGGAGCTTGAGTTTTTTGTTCCTCTTCGTCTAATTCAATCTTCTTTTTATCAATGTCAAAGATGCCTCCTCAAAGCATCCAATCGCTTGATTAATTCTTTATGTTGTTCGGTTGAAACCATATTTAGTTGTTTTGTGCAAAAATAGCAATAAAATTAAGTCTTCAGAAATTGATTATTCAATCCATCTTCAATAAGTTGAATACTAATTCGGGTTCAAAACCTTTGGCTATAACGGTTCGGGCAATTTTACCCTTCATTTCGAATTCACTCTGCCCTTTCACAATTTTTCTCTTTTTTTTTATTTCATCTAAAATTACCCGATGATATTCCTTTTCATCAATCCCATCAAGTGCTTTTTGAATTATCTCAGAAGGAAGTTTTTTTTGCTTTAACTGATAGCGAATTTTTATTTTCCCCCAATGATTAAAATGAAACTTATCATGTGTATAAGCAATACTGAACCGATAATCATCAACAAATTCTTCTTTCACTAAAGCTTCCAAAACCTTTGCAATAATTGATTCTGGAACCTCCCATTCGTTTAGTTTTGACAAAATTTCACTTTGGCAGTACTCTTTTTTGCTACACAAATACATACATTGGTCAAGCGCCTCTTGGTAGTTCATGTTTTATGATTAAAAGCCTTTACCATTCGTGGTTTTCCATGAATGTCGTTTTTAACTGTAATCTGAAAATAATGATACGTTTCTAACAGATGAAATACCTCCTTACTCAAAGCCTCATTTATTTCAAAAAATAAAGCCCCACCTGGTTTGAGTTGGCTGCATCCTAACTTAGCAATAGCACGATAAAAAATTAATGGATCCGAATCATCAACAAATAATGCCAACTTAGGCTCATAATCAAGAACATTGGGATGCATTAAAATCATTTCTGACTTCTTAACATAAGGAGGATTACTCACTATCAAGTCAAGATTAGCAGGCAAATCAACATAAAATACTTTTAAAATATCCTCGTTAATAAAATGAATATTCACCCCATTTAATTGAGCATTTTTGCGAGCTACTTTTAACGACTCCTCAGAAATATCGAGTGCGAAAACCTGACTTAAAGGCATTTCTTTTGCCAAAGCAATGGCAATGCATCCGCTACCGGAACCTATGTCGAGCAATGAAATTGCCGCTTCTTTAAAATCCTTACTAATCCATTGCACCAGTTCTTCAGTTTCGGGCCTTGGAATAAGCACCTCCCGATTTACTTTAAAAGTTAACCCATAAAATTCAGTCTCACCCAATATATATTGAATGGGCTCATTATTCGCTAACCTACTAACAACATTCATTATTTGAATGTAATCAGAAATCAATACTTTTGTATCGGGATAGGCCAAAATGTAAAGTCGTGAAAGATTGAGTATTTTTTCATAAGCCAGAAAAAGTTGCGCATCAATTTCCCTTGCAGAAAATTTGGATTCTAAAGTTTTCTTTACTTTAGCAGTGATTTGAGAAATAGAATAATTCATAGCATCCAAAATTAAAAAAAAGCATTACATGGAACTTCAAAGTATGGATGAATTTTTCATGAACCGTTGCCTGCAATTAGCCAAAAAAGGGGAAGGTTATGTTGACCCAAATCCATTGGTTGGTTCAGTCATTGTTTTAAACAATCGGGTGATTGGAGAGGGGTTTCATGCCAGGTATGGGGAAGCCCATGCCGAAGTAAATGCCATTAATTCAGTTTCCGATAAATCTCTTTTAAAATCAGCTACAATCTATGTAAGTCTGGAACCCTGCTCCCATCATGGGAAAACTCCCCCATGCGCCGATTTAATAATCCACCATAAAATACCCAAGGTTGTAATTGGAATGCAAGATCCTTTTTTAAAAGTAAATGGCTCTGGTATAAGCAGACTGCAACAGGCTGGATGCGAAGTGAAAACAGGAGTCCTTGAAAAGGAGTGTTACCAACTAAATAAAGCTTTTATAACTTTTCATACAAAAAAAAGGCCTTACCTCATATTAAAATGGGCTCAAACGTTGGATGGATTTATTGATAAAACAAGGGAGCCCGGTTCCCTAAATGAATCAAATTGGATAACGGATGAGGTTTGTCGTTCCTTGGTGCACAAATGGCGCTCAGAAATTCCGGCCATTATGGTAGGAAAGAATACTGCATCCCTTGATAATCCGAGGTTAGACACCCGTTTTTGGGGAGGTCGGAATCCGGTACGCATTGTTACCGACCAAGGATTGGATTTACCAAAACACCTGCACCTTTTTGACCAAAGCCAAAAAACAATAGTACTCAATGCGCTGAAAAATGATAAAGAAGACAATCTGGAATATTTGAAAATTGACTTTGGTAAAGGATTCTTAAACAGCTTGATGGAATTACTTTATCAAAAAGAAATAAATAGTTTACTGGTTGAAGGAGGTCAACAGTTATTACAATCGTTTATTAATCAAAACTATTGGGATGAAGCCCGTATTTTTACTGGAAACAAGTATTTTACTCAGGGAGTTTCGGCTCCAAAAATCACAGGCTATAATGTAGGGTTGGAATTAATTGGAAATAGTCAATTATCAATAATAAAAAATCTTCTATAAGATTCAATTTTCTTTCTTTAATGTTCATTTCATTAATCTTTACTAACTACAAATATAATGAGTTTTGATTTAACGTGTTTCGATGGGTCGTCTTTTCTTAGCTTGCCCACAACTCTGCTCTAATTGAGATTCAATGTTCCCTAAAAGAAGTTTCCATTGCAGTAGAATCAATCGTCTTTTAAATAGTCTCATTATTTTGTTAACATTTTGACAACAAAATTTAAGATAATTTGAAACTCTTACAATAAAATCTTACATTTGAAAGAATACATCAACCGTATTAACATGAAAATTGCTAATCATCTAATTCTTACAATTTGTTTTTTGTTTGTAGGAACTGTTTTAAAATCGCAAGTTACCAAAGGTATTGGATCCCCTAAAACCGATATTAGGGAACTTACCGGTTTTAATGAAATAATTGCTCAGGGTGCATTTGAACTAGTCTTGGTTCAAGGCGAGCAAGAAGGGCTGCGTATTGAGACGGATGAAAACTTATTAGAACTTTTTCAAACCCGAGTTGAAGAAAATAGACTTTACATATCAATAAATGCAGACATTAGAAAATTCAGTATTCTAAAAGTAACCGTGTCGTTTAAGGAATTGAAGCGTATTGTTTTGTTGAATGAGGTTTCGCTTTCCACAACAAATGTGATACATTTTGATGAGGTTGAATTCTTTGCTGGAGGAATTTCAAAAATTAATTTTGAAATATATACTGCTCATTTAAAAGTACATTTAACCGATGGTTCCTTTGCTTACTTTAAAGGTTTTGCAGAATCTTTTACCGTTGAGATGCATGATGAAACAGAACTAAATGCTTTCGATATGCAAACCGATAGCTGTCGGATATTATCATCGGGGCTTACTGAGGTAATGGTTAGTGTACAAAAAGATTTGAAACTATTCGTAAGCGGGGCAAGCAATGTTTACTATCTTGGTGAACCAACTATCAGCGAACGATTATTTTCAAGTAACGGGTTTATAGTAAAGCGAAAACGTACCGAATAATATTCTGATTTACTCAGGAAATATTCTCGTTTAAATATCGTACAATCCGATTTTTAAATTTTTCTTCCCCTTCATTCAAGAACTGAATGGTAATTGGTATATAATAAATGGGGAGCATTTTTAAAAAAGGAGCAACATCAGCACTGCGCATTCGCATGGCATCCTTTTCCGTAGTTATGATACAATTGATTTTGCCGGGTATTCTTAAGTAGAGTTCGCTCATCTTCTGGCAATCCAGATCGGTGAATGTATGGTGGTCAGGAAAAACCATCGTATGCAATCTAGCTCCCATTTCTTCAATCCAATGATAAAACGGTTTAGGATTGGCAATACCCGTTACAACCAAAACTTCAGAATTGGTTAAAATTGGAATATTCGGGATTGAATCGTTCTCAAATACTGCTTTAACATCACCATAAGTAACTGAAGTAAAAAACAATTCCTGATTTGGTGTCTTCTTCAATTCTTCACTAAGCTTATGATATTCAAAAGGAAGCATCGTCAATGGACACTTTGTAACAATTAATATATCGGCTCTTTTGGAATTCTTAGCCGGCTCCCTAAGGTTTCCTGCAGGAAGCATATAATCATGATTAATCGGACGATGGTAATCAATCAATAGAATTTTTAATCCCGGATTAACATACCGGTGTTGAAACGCATCATCGAGGAGTATTAATTCAGGTGGATTTGTGTCATTTAGCAAGGTATCGATGGCATGTACCCGCTTTTCATCAACAACGACCCGGATGGCAGGAAATTTTTGCTTCATTTGCAAAGGCTCATCGCCTGCTTGGGCAACTGATGATTCTGTTTTTACTTCGAAAAAACCTTTGGTTTTTCTTTTATATCCGCGGCTTAACAATAAAATCCGATAATTTTGTTCCATCCAATTTAATAGATATTCGGCATGTGGTGTTTTTCCAGTTCCTCCAACGGTAATATTTCCAATAGCAATGATTGGAAGAGTATAAGACTTGGACTTTAATAAACCCCAATCAAATAGTTTGTTCCGTAAAAAAACAATAAACCGGAAAATGATAGATACTGGAATTAAAAACCAACGCATGTGTCAATATTGATTGTAAATTGAATTCTAAAGATAAGCCCTATAATGCAGAAACAAAAGAATATTTTTTATTTGGCAAATAAAAAATGGGCTGAAATACTATCTATTTCAGCCCATTCAAAATACTATATTTTTTCTTTTACCTGCCTCCTCCTTGCATGTAAATGGAGTACATTTCTTCAAAAGTTTTTGAAACAGAGTCTCCCAATTCTTTTTGCTTGTAGCGATGTGCAACTTCATTCAACCATTGCACCGTTGCAAAGCACAATTGCTTGTCCTGTTCGGCAGCATTTGGAAACCGTTTATCAAGTTTCAAATAATAATTCAAATCAGCTTTTGCAACCTCAACCATGTTACTTACTATTTCAACTCCTTTTTCATTCATCCCGGCTTCAAAGAAAGCTTCAACAAAGTGTGTATCAAAATATTCCAAAGGCATTTTCTCAATTGGTAAAATCTCTAAACCACGATTAAGAACAGCCTTAGCAGAATCAATTTTACCTTCAGAAGCCAATGCTTTGGCCAAACGTCCAAAATTGTTTCTAATCTTAACAATACGTATGGTGCGGCGAATATTTTCATCGAGATACACATTAGGCTTACCCATATTTCCCCAACGGAATGTGTTCATTAAATGGTTGTATAGAATACCGGTTTCAATCCGGCCTGTTGACTGGTAATCGAATTTTGTATAGATTGGAACCATCCGGTAAGCAAATCCTTCCAATTGAAAATAATCACGAATGTTGGTTTCATTACCGGAACCTACTGATACAAAATATATGGGACGTTCCCAGTTTGAAGAGGCCATCAAATCAAGCATCATTAAATCGTTTTTAAGGATATAATTGGAATTAATACTCCAACGCATCTCATCCACAATTTGGTCGGCTTTTTCAGGTTTTACTACTCCTTCTTTGAGCACTTTTTGTTTATCAACTGTAATTTTGAATTTTTTAGTTGGGAAATAATCGGTTTTTTCACCCATATTGGTTTGCACCTTGGTACGCTCATCGTTACTTCCCACAAATTCAATTACTTGCTTTAACTCAACGGCTTCGGCAACCCGCTCAAAAACCGGCACCTGATCACGGGTACCAAGCATGTATTGATCTTTAGTGAGACTGAATGGAACGGGTCCTGATTCGTAGTATTGCGATTTCATTTGATCGATGTACCAATCGGTAATTAAATAGGGCAAACAAATAACGCGAACATCGGTACGGACATTTTCCACCTCTTGAATGTACCATAACGGAAAGGTATCGTTATCGCCGTTGGTAAAAATAACGCCGTCTTTTTCACAGGAATTCAGATAATTAAAGGCAAAGTCTCTGGCAATATACCGATCAGAACGGTCGTGGTCATCCCAATTTTCAGCAGCCATAATACCCGGAATAAAAATGGTAATTAACGTTGCTCCTGCTGCTGCCGGAATATTACCTAAATAAGTTTTCAGTCCATCGTAAATAGCCAATACACCTAGTCCAATCCAAATTGCAAAAGCATAAAACGAACCGGCAAAAGCATAATCACGTTCACGTGGTTGCTGTGGATATTGATTCAAATAAACTACAATAGCCAAACCTGTAAGTATAAATAGGAAGGATACTATCCAAAAGTTCTTTTTATCTTTCATTAGCTGAAAAACCAGACCAACAACACCCAGTAAAAATGGTAATAAGTAATATTTGTTGTTAGCTCTATTATTCGCATAGGTTGATGGCAGATTATCTTGTGGACCTAGACGTGCTTGGTCATAAAACTTAATACCTGAAATCCAATTCCCCCGGAGGGCATCTCCATTGCCTTGAATATCATTTTGACGACCGGCATAATTCCACATAAAATAGCGCCAGTACATGTGCCCAATCTGGTAACGGACGAAAAACCTCATGTTTTCAATAAAAGTAGGCTTAATAAATGTTTCTGCTTCCCCTCTATTATTTTGAGCTTTAACCTTATAACCTTTTATTTTTGCCCAGCTTTTGTAATCCTCAATATGTTCTGGTTTTGAGCTATACATTCGTGGGAAAAACATGGTCAATTCCTGATTGTAATTGTATTCAATTTTTGGGCTTCCCACTTCATATTTCTTGTCGCCTTTACGCCAGGTTTTTCCACTTTCTTTATAGGGGTCATTTAAATCTAATGGCGTGTTATAATATTGCCCAAAAAACAAAGGACGGTCACCATATTGTTCGCGGTTCAGATAACCTAAAAGAGAAAAAGCATCTTCAGGATCATTCTGGTCAATGGGTGGAGTTGCATATGAACGAATGACAATAACAGCATACGATGCATATCCAATCATCATTACTCCAAAAGATAGTATAATGGTATTTAATACCGGTTTTTGTCGGGTATGTGTGTAATAAACGCCATAGGCCAACCCTGCAAAAAGTAAAAACACAAAAAACAACACTCCTGAATTGAAAGGAAGGCTGAGTCTGTTAACAAAAATTAAATCGAAAAAGAAAGCAACTTTAACAATTCCAGGAATTATTACCCACATTATGGTTCCAAGTATTACCCCTGAAAGCACTAACGACATGATAACTCCTTTGGTAGTAACTTCGTATTTGCGGAAATAATATACAAGAACCATGGCAGGTATAGCCAGCAAATTTAAAAGATGGACACCAATTGAAAGACCCACCACATAAGCTATAAGGATTATCCACCGATTGCTATATTTATCATCGGCAATATTTTCCCATTTTAATATTGCCCAAAAAACAAAGGCTGTTATAAGCGATGAGGTAGCATATACTTCCCCTTCAACGGCTGAAAACCAAAAAGTGTCGGAAAAAGTATATACCAATGCACCAACCATTCCACTCCCTAAAATTGCAATAGTTTGTCCCAAATTAAAATCATCCGTTTTAAGTATTCTTTTTGCAAGGTGAGTTATGGTCCAAAACAAAAACAAAATAGAAAAAGCACTTGCCAAGGCTGACATAATGTTCACCATTTTGGGAACTAACTGCAAATCGCCGCCGGCAAAAAGGGTAAAGAACCGTGTAAGTAGCATAAATACAGGTGCTCCGGGAGGATGACCTACTTCCAATTTGAATCCGGTGGCAATAAATTCACCACAGTCCCAAAAACTAGCGGTAGGCTCAATGGTACTGATATACACAAACGATGCGATAGCAAAGGCAATCCAACCGAAAATGATATTAAGTTTTTGATATTTCATAGTTAATTATTAGGATGGTTTTTTATTAACTGTTTTAACGTTATTTATCGTTTTTAATTATCTGATACAGGTCTTTTATTTTTATTAATCCAATACTGAAAGCCAAAATGAAACTTAGTACAACCATTATTATCATACTTATCATCCAATTGTAAGGCAAATCGGTAGAAATTATTCCAAATAAAGTTACCCCGGATGCAAATATCAGTAATAAAATTAAAAGTTTATAATTTATGTGAAACCTAAATATTTTAAATGCAATAACAACCTGAATGATTGCAGTAATGCCTTGGGTGGTGAGACTTGATATTGCTGAGCCTAAAGCTTGAAAACGGGGAATTAGAATTAAATTCAAACCAATATTTATTATCATCCCCGACAAAGCCATTATATTCAGGGCTCGTAAACTTCCATTGGCTGTTAGTAAAGTTCCAAAAATATAAGTTGCTGATATAAAAATAAAACCAATCATAAGAATGGCGAAAATATTAGCCGATGATTCAACGTGGCTTTGATACATGAGTTCCATTATTTCCTTACTGTAAAAAGCACAAGTAATTGAAACAATAACTGCTGGAACCGAGATTAAAATAAATGATAATTGAGTTAATTGCCCAATGGCTTCTTTTTGTTTCAGCATTTTTGAGAAAATAGGCAGCAATAATCCAGCAAATAAGAGTGCAAACATTGAGGCTGCGTCCAATATTCGGAATGCTTGTGCATAAATACCCGCTTGTCGGTCACCATCTTCGAGCATGCGCTCAAGCATTACCGAATCGACTCGATTATAAAATGCCATTAATAAGGTTAAAATGGCAAATGGATAACTCTTTTTTAAAATGGCCCATGTGAAGTGTCTATCAAATCGGAATTTAATTCGACCACTTCGCCATAAAACCAACAGAAAGGCAACTAAAGCGGTAATTAAATATGCGGCGGTTTGCGCAAAAACGAACCATTTTATTTTAAACGGCTCATCAAATATATGACCCCAAAGTAAAAGGCTACAAATGATAATCATCAAGGTTCGGTCTAAAACTGATATGATGCTATCGGTTTTAAAAAGATGCAACCCTGCCAAATTGGATCTTAAATACATAATAAATGAGGCAAGGAATTGATTGAAAACCAAAAACAGTAATAGCTTAATTTGGTTCCATTGATAGTTCCATAGCCAAGCTAATGTTAGACTAATTACCATATAAGTTACACCCAGCAACAACCGGATGGTAATAATATTTGAAAAATATTTGTTTAATAAGTGACTGTGCTGGGCAATGTTGCGATTGTTGAAATTGGTAATTCCGAAATCGAGTATTATGTTGAGAATTAATGAAAAATTAAGCAACGCAAAGTAAAATCCATATTCTTCCGCTCCAACCACATTTTGAACGGACCTATCAATTCCTAAAATCCAAAACGGCTTTATCAGCAAATTCAGGAATAAAACTAATGCAAGGTTGGTTACAAATTTACGCTTCAACTTACTATTTTTGAATGCCAAATGTAGCAATCTTTATGTTGTTTTCTTTCTGCTATTGAGCTTTTTTTGGTACTGAGAATTCAATCAACACAAACCACGCTTGCCAACGCAGGAAAGGCATTATCCAAAACAAGAGGCGATCGAATGCATGAAACGTTCGAAGCATTGGTTTAAAAAAGAAAGTTTTTCGGAAAAAAATAGCTACTAAGGAGCTAAAAAAATAGAATTCTATCTGGGTCTGTTCAAAATAATCATGCAGTAACTTCAAATCGCTTTTTAATAACGGATGCTCATCTTCAGTGCGAAGAAAGGGTGTTTTTTTTCGATACCAGTTTATCAAAAAATTATGCCCTAAAGGCTCCATGAAAATAGCTTTTCCATCTTTCTTTAATACTCTGGAAATCTCACTATAAGCTTTATTAATATCCAAATGATGAATAATTCCAGAACCGCAAATCAGGTCGAAAAATTTTTCAGGAAAAGCAAGTTCTTCCGCATTCATGTTAGTGAACTCAACGGACAGATTCATTGCATCGGCTTTTTGCTGAGCTTGCAAAATGGCATAATCCGAAATATCAATACCGGTAACAATTCCACCATTTTGAGCTAAAAGATAGGCTGAACTTCCTTCTCCACAACCATATTCCAATATCTTTTTCCCCAAACAGTTAGCCGCTAATTTTGCTACAAATTTCTTTTCAATAAGATAAAATATGGAATAAAATTTATTGGTTACCTCTCTCGTTTTTTGGCTAAAAATCTCATTATGAAATTCGCGCTCCCTTTCTATCCTATCTTTTTCCAATATCCAAAAATTATAATACACCCCAAAAATACCAATATATTGATTCTACCTAAATAAATCAGGGTATTTTCTTTATTTTTGGCACAACTTTTTTTTATACACCGATGAGAATTGCTGTTAATACCCAATTATTACTTAAGGACCGGCTGGAAGGATTGGGTAGTTTTACCCATGAAACGTTAAAAAGGATAACTAAACAGCACCCTGAACATGAGTTTATATTCATTTTCGACCGCACTTGGGATCAAGAATTCATTTACTCGGATAATATTATTCCGGTAAAAACTCTCCTTCCTTCGCGCCATCCAATTTTATGGTATTTGCGATTTCAACACTTGATACCTAGAATGCTAAAGAAATATCAAGCAGATCTTTTCATATCTACTGATGGATGGTCAATAACCAATTCCAACGTTAAAACCTTTAATGTGATACATGATGTTGAATTTGTGCATCGCCCAAAACAATTTCCCTTTTTGGTTCGTGCATATTTCAATTACTATTTTAAGAAATCAGCGCTTCAAAGTATCGGTTTAGCAACGGTTTCAGAATTCTCAAAAACCGACCTGGTAAATGCATGGAATATTTCACCCTCAAAGGTTGACGTGATATATAATGGCAGTAATGAGATTTATACCCCTTTAATGCCCCATGAAATTGAAAAAACACTCCATGAAACAACGAAAGGAATTCCTTACTTTATCTATATTGGATCATTGAATCCGCGGAAAAATATTGAAGGAATGTTACTTGGTTTCGACCATTTTAAACAACAAACTAAACTTCCTCACAAATTAGTGATAGTGGGTGAGAAAATGTGGCGGAGCCAATCCATTGAACAGGTTTTTGAAAGAATACATTCAAAAACCGATGTTCTATTTTTAGGACGACAAACCACAGAATTGCTTCATAAACAATTAGGAAGTGCTGTTGCGTTGATTTTGGTTTCACATTTAGAAGGTTTTGGAATTCCGATAATAGAAGCAATGAACTGCGATGTTCCGGTTATATGCTCCAATATTACAGCTATGCCCGAAGTGGCTGGCAATGCAGGTCATTTGGTAGATCCAAACAGTATAAATTCAATTGCCAATGGTATGGAAAAACTCGCTACCGACAAGGAATATCGGAATCAGTTAATTGAGAATGGGCGCATGCAAAGGAAAAATTTCAGTTGGGATGTATCAGCAGAGAAGCTTTGGAACAGTATTGAAAAATGTATGAAAACGTAAGCAATGCTTCAACCTTTTTTACTTGCCAATATATTTGAAGCCGGATGTGATGAAGCCGGACGGGGTTGTTTGGCAGGTCCGGTTTTTGCGGCAGCCGTAATTTTGCCTCCTGATTTTTTTCATCCCAAGTTGAATGATTCAAAGCAATTGAACGAAAAAACCCGGTATGAACTGCGCAATTATATTCTGGAAAATGCTCTGGCCTATGCTATTGGCACTTATTCAGCACCAGAAATCGATCAGGTTAACATTTTAAATGCTTCTATCTTTTCGATGCATCGGGCTTTAGAACAACTGAAACAAAAACCAGAACATATTATTGTTGATGGCAACCGTTTTAAACCGTTCCACAAAATTCCTTTCCAAACTGTAATAAAAGGCGATAGTAAGTATTCTTCTATTGCCGCAGCCTCCATATTAGCTAAAACATACAGGGACGATTTTATGGCTCAAATTCATGAGGAATATCCGCAGTATGGATGGAAAAAAAATAAAGGGTATCCAACCACGGATCATCGGGGAGCGATATTGGAATACGGCATTACCCCTTACCACCGTAAAACCTTTCGATTACTCGACAATCAGTTAAAACTTAGCTTGTAGCTCTTTTGCAAAAGAAAAAAGGCAGCATTTAGCCACCTTTTCATAATAAACTTCCAAAAATTATTTAATCAGTTTTCTGAGCTTCTCAAAAATATGATCGGCTCCATTAATGAGTTCATTCCGTATTTGCTTGTAGTAATTTGGAGAAGGCTGATTTGGATGATTGATTTTCTCTATTAGCTTATTTCTAAGCGCTACCGCTTCTTCAACCAAAGCAACTGCCTGATTTTTTTTATCAGGGCGCAGTGCAATAAATGAATTGCAATCAGAAATTATCTCATACGTAAGGTAATTTACCTCATTTTTTAAGTCCCGGATCTTTGCCATATTTTGCTTTTTAAACTACAAATCTACAAAATGGGTCTGTATTTATAACCCTCATTGCATTAATATTCTACTAAATACTAGAAACAAATACTACTTATTTGGTTTTGTGACCGA
>DYQV01000387.1:1676-3056 GCA_020719105.1 Rikenella microfusus | reverse complement strand
ATCGATAAAGCGATAGCTTTTGAGTGGATTGCCGAAAAATTAGATAAGGCAGTGCAAACTATAACTAAGTAAAATTAATAAGTCATATTGCAAGGTCGCTGGGCATTCAAAACAAATATTTACAATAATAACTGGAATTAACAGCATATTTTGTTAATATTGTATAATGTATGAATTTTAGCGAAATTACACATATTATCTCAAATGGCGAAAATGAAGTTCTTGAGTTTAAAACTTCATTTAATCAGGCTACTATAATATCGATATCTGCTTTTGCCAATACGAAAGGCGGTAGTGTAATAGTTGGGGTTACAGATAAAAGGGAAATAAAAGGAATTGAACTAAATGAAGAATCCGTTCAAAATTGGGTTAACGAAATTAAAACCAAAACAGAACCGAGTATCATTCCCGATATTCAGGTTTACACATTGTCAGATAAAACCATTGTTAGAATAACAGTAAAGGAATACCCTGTAAAACCGGTATCAGTAAGAGGACGATATTTTATTCGTAAGCAAAATTCAAATCATCAATTGTCAATACAAGAAATATCTGATATTTATATACAATCAATGCAGTATTCTTGGGATAGTTACGAATATAAAAATGCAAATTATAACGATTTAGACGAAAACGCCATTTCCTTATTTATCGAAAAAGTAAATAAAGAAGGGCGATTTAAATTGCCGAACGATGCTAAATCAGCATTGACGAAAATTCGCTTATTAAAAGGTACGGTAATTACTAATGCTGCAATGATTTTATTTGCAAAAGAAGATTTAAAATATAATGTTCATATTGGCAGATTTAAAACCAAGTCTTTAATTATTGCCGATACTATGATTTCTGGTAATTTATATCTGGTTTTAGAACAATCGATGCAAACTATTATTTCTCATTTAAAATTTGCTTTTGAAATAACAGGCAAAACTACGCAACGTGTCGAGATACCTGAATATCCTCTTGGTGCTATTAGGGAACTTTTGGTTAATGCTTTAGTTCATCGCGATTACACTAACCCAAGCGATATTAAAATTAAAATATTTGATAATGAAATTACATTTTTTAGTGCAGGTAAACTTTTTGGTGGACTAACAGTAAGCGATTTAGAAACAGATGATTATCAAGCACAATCGCGAAACAAATTAATTACCGAAGCATTATATTTAACCAAAGATATCGAAAAATACGGTAGCGGCTATTCCAGAATTCGTAATTATATCTCGGAATATCCAACTATGCAATTTAAGTTTCAAGAAACCTCTGGCGGTTTTTTAACAGAATTATTATATTCAAAACAAAAGATAATTACTGATAAGGTCCCCGATAAGGTCCCCGATAAGGTCCCCGATAAGGTCCCCGATAAGGTCCCCGATAAGG
>DYQV01000387.1:0-1576 GCA_020719105.1 Rikenella microfusus | reverse complement strand
TACCGATTCCAGATTTGAAAAAATTCTACAATTAATCAAGCACAATCAAAAAATAACTACAAAAAAACTATCAGAAAAACTGAATGTTTCTCAAATAACGATTAAACGAGATTTGGTAAAACTGAAAAAACAACATAAATTAATTAGATTAGGTTCTGAAAAAGCAGGTTACTGGGAGGTACTATCATGAAAATAGCCACCATACAAGCCTATTTTTTGCGTTATATTGGTTGTTTTCACAGCGTATCCAAAATAAAAAACAAAACCTTAAATTCGCAAGGCTATATTTACACATCTGAAATTCAGTTAGGTGAAAACACATGGCTGATGCAAGCGGCACGTTGTGAGTATTCTTACCAGCAAGCACTTACGAAAAGACTTGCGGATTTAAAGTGATATTATGAAAAAAAACATTTCTTATATCATCTCCAATATCGATAAAGCAATAGCTTTTGAGTGGATTGCCAATGGCCTCGATTCAAAACGTTTCAAATTGGAATTTATTTTGTTAAATCCCAGCAATAGTGTTTTAGAACGTTATCTTGTCGATAAGGGTATTACAGTCAAACGCATTCGACTTAGAGGGAAAAAAGATTATCCCATGGCTCTTTTTAAATTGTTTTGGTATTGGCTTTGGCACCGCCCCCATGTGGTACATGCACACTTATTCGATGCCAATATCATTGGGCTTTTGGTGGCTAAAATATTAGGAATTAAGCAACGTATCTACACCCGACACCACTCCTCTTATCATCACGATAACTTCCCTAAGGCTGTTAAATGGGACCTTAGAGCCAATTCGTGGGCTACCGATATTGTAGCCATCAGCCAAAATGTCGCTCAAATATTGGTACAAATGGAACATGTTCCCACAAACAAAGTGCATTTAATACATCACGGCTTCGATTTAATGTCTTTTCGAAATATTGAAGCATACCGAATTGAGAAAATTAGAACAAAAAATAAAATACCCAATCAAGGCCCCAAAATAGGTGTTATCGCCCGATATATCAAATGGAAAGGACATGTATATATAATTGATGCATTTAAGTCGTTACAAGCAACTTACCCTCAAGCTCATCTGATATTGGCCAATGCAGCCGGCCCCGATGCTAAGGCGATGCAAGAGCACCTTGTACAAACTTTACCTAAGGGCAGTTACACCGAAATTCGCTTCGAACCCGATTTATTTGCATTGTATCCATTGTTCGATGTATATGTGCATACCCCTATCGATGCACAATCCGAAGCCTTTGGTCAAACGTATATCGAAGCCTTGGCTGCGGGGATTCCATCGGTTTTTACCCTGTCTGGCGTAGCTCCGGAATTTATTCAACACGAATACAATGCCTTGGTGGTAGGTTTTAAAGATTCAAACGCTATTTCAATGGCTTGCCATCGCTTATTGTCTGAGCCACAATTGCGTGAACAATTGATAAAAAATGGGAAAGAAAGCATTACTGAATTTGAGCTATCGCCTTTTATCAAGAAACTTGAAAATTTGTACAATTGATTATTTATGTTTATAATTGTGTAATTTACATTAACAAATGAACGAATTGCCATTTTTTACAGT
>DYQV01000386.1 GCA_020719105.1 Rikenella microfusus | reverse complement strand
CTGCACACATCCATACCTTTCGCTGTGCTCAGGTATGAATAAAGCGGGTTAAAAAAAAGAGGCTGTCTAAAAAGTAAGAAAAACAATAACCACAAAGGTCGCAGTCCCGATTACTCGGGATCACTGAGTACGCAAAGAATTAATTATCAATATGTTAATCTTGGAGTCCTTTGATTATTCTTTGTGTTCTTTGTGGTTAAATCTTCTTATTAGACAGTCTCTTTTTTTTAGGTTTAATGAAATAGGAATAAAAACTAAACAAATTTTTCGCCCTTTTGCACTTTAATATCATTTACAAACAAGCGAATTTGTTGTTCATCTTTCTTGTTACATATCAATAAAGCATCTTTTGTATCAACAACGATAAAATCTTTTAATCCCTGCACTACAACCAGTTTACCCTCCGGAACCTTTATAACGGAGTTGCTGGTATTATAAGTAAGCACGTTTCCTGTAAGGGCATTATTATCAGAATTCTTTTCTGAATTTTCGAACAAGGAGGTCCAGGTTCCTAAGTCGGACCAACCAAACTGCGATTGCAAAACAAAGGAATTGGACGCTTTTTCCATTATACCGTAGTCAATTGAAATATTGCGGCAAGCTGGATATATTTCTTCAATTGCTTTTGCTTCTTCATCTGTTCCAAAAACTGCTTCTTTTTCTTTAAAAGCGGAATAAATATCATCTAAGTACATCGAAAAAGCTTCTTGAATAGCGGATAAGGACCAAATAAAAATTCCTGAATTCCAATAAAATTCACCGCTGGCAACAAAGAATTTTGCCAGTTCAAGATCAGGTTTTTCAGTAAAAGTTTTAACTTTTTTTAATTTTCCCGAAAAGGACACTTCTTCTTCTTTATTTATTTGGATATAGCCGTATCCAGTATCCGGACGGGTAGGTTGAATTCCTAAGGTAAGCAAATTATTTTGCTGACTAATAAAATCAAAACCCAGTTGAATGGTTTCAATAAATTTGTCTTCGTTCATTATTAAATGGTCCGAAGGGGCAACAACAATCTTTGCTTTGGGATTGATGCTTTGGATTCTAAAATTTGCATAGGCAATACAAGGAGCTGTATTTCTACGGGCGGGTTCAAGCAACACTTGTGATTCTGAAATATCTTTCAATTGTTCGAGAGTTATTTCCTTGTACTCGGCACTGGTAACAATAAAAATGTTTTCTTTTGGACATATTCGTGCAAAACGTGAAAATGTTTGTTGTAACAGGGTTTGTCCCGTTCCCAAGATGTCGATAAATTGTTTTGGAAAAGTGGTACGGCTAATCGGCCAAAAACGGGTTCCTGCGCCACCTGCCATTATTACACAATATTGGTCTTTGTTCATAATCAAGCACTTTGAATTTGAAGGTTATAATAAGTTTCAATAATTTCAGGCTGCTAAGATAAGAAATTTATTTACCTATTCTTTTTTTGATTATTGGCTAGGTTTTTAATATTTTGCAACGTATTTAATCCCATATAAAAATGAACCCCATAATACATATTGGAAGGTATTTTGTGTTTTTGGCCAAAGTATTTTCGCGACCTGAAAAATATGGTGTTTGGTTTCGACAGTATATAAAGGAAATTCAAAAGCTTGGAATGAGTTCTGTGGGTATAATAATTCTTGTTTCCTTGTTTATTGGAGCGGCCATAACTATTCAAATGGCCTATAATATCCAAAACCCGCTAGTACCTGATTTTGTTATAAGTTTAACAACCCGTGATACCATGTTGTTAGAATTTTCTTCAACTATAATATGTTTGGTATTAGCTGGCAAGGTGGGTTCAAACATAGCTTCAGAGCTTGGAACCATGCGAGTTACAGAACAAATTGATGCCTTAGAGATCATGGGAATTAATTCCTGTGAATTTTTGGTACTTCCAAAGCTATTTGCTTTTGTAATGTTTATTCCTATATTGGTTATAATTAGCATGTTTGTTGGTATTGGTGGGGGTTGGCTTTCCACAATTACCATTGGTGCTATTTCGCCACAAGATTATATTACGGGAATCCAAATTGCTTTTGAGCCATATTATGTAACTTACTCTATTATAAAATCGCTCTTTTTTGCTTTTTTAATTGTATCCATATCTGCTTATCAAGGATATTATGTTTCAGGGGGTGCCTTGGAAGTTGGAAGAGCAAGCACCAGGGCTGTTGTTTATAGTATTGTAATGGTTCTTTTATTCGATTTACTATTAACCCAATTACTACTTTCATGATAGTTGTAAACAAAGTAAGTAAAACTTTTCAGGATAAATTGGTGCTCAACGATGTATCCGCCACTTTTTTGCCTGGGAAGGTTAATATGGTGATAGGTAAAAGTGGATCCGGAAAAACGGTTTTATTAAAATCACTGGTTGGGTTGCATGAGGTGGATAATGGTTCAATTATGTTTAATGAAAGAGATTTTACTAAGATGGACCAAAAAGCCAGAATCAGTATTCGACAAGAAGTAGGCATGCTGTTTCAAGGAGGTGCCTTGTTTGATTCGTCAACCATTGAGGAGAATGTACTATTTCCTTTAGACTTGTTTACCAATCTTACATCGAGCGAAAAGTTAAAAAGAGCTAATTTTTGCCTTGAAAGGGTTCAACTCAAAGGAGTGAATCAACTGCTTCCATCGGAGCTGAGTGGAGGTATGCAAAAAAGAGCCGCCATTGCGAGAGCCATTGCGTTGAATCCAAAATATTTATTCTGTGATGAACCGAACTCAGGATTAGACCCACAAACGGCAATGGTAATTGATAAACTTATTCAAGAAATTACTATTGAATATAATATTACAACGGTAGTAAACACCCACGATTTGAATTCTGTTATTGGAATAGCTGACAGTATTGTATTTATTTATGAAGGAAAAACCAGGTGGACCGGTTACCGGGATGCACTGTTGAACACTAAAAACCAAGAATTGAATGAATTCCTGTATTCATCGGAAATTATGCAACGGTTAAAGGCTACAACAGAGCAATAAAAAGATTCTAACCTTTTTTTTATTGGTAATTAACCCGCTTTATTCATACCTGAGCACAGCGAAAGGTGTGAATGTGCGA
>DYQV01000385.1 GCA_020719105.1 Rikenella microfusus | reverse complement strand
CAATTTTGAGGAGGAGCTTAATCGTCAGGATTATTCATGAATAATCCGGGTTATTTGACCTCAAAATAAGCTTTGATTTCCGTAAATATATTGGGAACCTTATTCTAAAATGAATAGCAGTTCCCTTTTTTTATTGTTCTTTTCCTACCTCATAATTTCTTGTTTAATAATGATTAACAAACAATAACGGCCTACAAACTCCATTTTTATAAGCTACAGATGCCAATATTTTCATATATTTAACAAAAACTATTTTTATACCATGAAAACAAGTGTTCGGTACAGTATTCTGATTGTTCTAATGAGTTTTGAATCGCATACATCGGTGGCGCAACACGTAACAAAATCACCGGAGTTTTTAAAAGCTATTGAAAACAGAACACGGACTGTAAATGGATTACCGGGTAAGAATTATTGGATCAATCATAGTGATTATGACTTGGCAGTAAATGTGAAATTTATAAATGACACTATTTGGATACTTGGTTCGGGTGAAATTACATACTTTAATGCAAGTCCTGACACCTTAAAACAACTTGTACTAAGGAGTTATCCCAACTTTTTTGCAAATGGAGCTCTCCGTGATTTCGACATCGGTAGTAAAAATGAAGTTGAACCGGTAATGTACTCCAACCTCTTAATTAATGGTGACACCATACCTGCTGATACGATAAACCAACGAAGAACATCTACAAACATAATTCTGAAAAATATAAACCCCATTGGCCCTGGCGAAAAAGCAGTAATTGCTATTGGTTGGAAATACAGAATGAATCCATCCATGAATCTCCGTCAGGGAATATATGCTGATAAAGCTATTTTTGTTGCCTACTGGTACCCGCAGGTTGCAGTTTACGACGATATTTATGGATGGGATACTGTTGAATATGGTGGGTTAACTGAATTTTATAACGATTTTAATAATTACAAAGTAAAAATTTCCTTACCATCGGAATATTATGTATGGGGTGGAGGAGTGTTACAAAACCCCGAAGCGGTTTATTCCAACTCTGTACTCGATAAATACAACACAGCATTGAATGGGGGTGAATTGGTTACTATCCTCAATGCTGATGATTTGATAAATACGGCACCAAACGGTGGCGATAAAACGTGGTATTTCAAATCGGAGCATTCGCCCGACTTTACTTTTGCCGCCAGTAAATCGCATGTATGGGATGCTAAGTCATTAAAATTAGCCAATGGTAATACAGTGTTTGTTTCATCGGTTTATGGAACTAACAGTAAGTTCTATTCTCAAGATGCACTATGGGCTTGTGACGCTATTGAATACCTATCAGAGGTATGTCCCGGAGTTCCTTTTCCCTGGCCCCGGATGACAGTTTTTAACAATATGGATGTAGATGAGAGTGCAATGGAATCGCCTATGATGGTAAATACCGGCGACCAGCAAACGGCAGATATGGCCCGTGAAGTAACCTTTCATGAGATTGCTCACACCTATTTGCCTTTTTTACTGGGTACTAATGAACGCCGTAATGCATGGATGGATGAAGGCTGGGCAACCTATCAGGGAAATAAATGGAGCAATGGCAGGCCGGGAACTATCATTGATATGTTTCGGGAATTGTTCTTCCAAATTGACAGCATCCCACTTAATAGTCCACTTATGGTACCTAGTTATCAGATATCAGGCTACTATGCTGAAACATTTCATGCCTATGTTCGGTCATCACAAGCATTTATGACCTTGGAAAACCAGCTCGGTGAAAAGAAAATGAATGAAGCCTGGCACCTTTTTACCGAAACATGGAATGGGAAGCACCCTTCACCATCAGACTTTTTTGCAATAGTTAGCAAAGTAGCCGGTGAAGATATTAACTGGTTACTTTTTCCTTGGTTTTATGAATTTGCATATCCCGATATTGCCATTGATTCGGTGGATACCATCAATGGAACTATTACTATCAGGAATATAGGAGGACTGCCATTGCCTGTTTTCTTAAAGATAAAAAACAGCGATAGCACCACTGTTTCAATTATTCGAAAACCGGAGGTATTCAAAAATTCAAAACAATGCACCATAAAACTGAAACGGGCCAATGATATTGTTTCCATTGAGTTGGGGAGTGCACTATTTTTTGATAAAGTTACTTCCAATAATCATTGGAGAAGAGATTAACGTGGAAAAACCGGTCAATTTGACCTGAATTTGCAATTAATTGGCGATTTTTTAAAGCTGATAAAAGATTCTGAAATAATTAATTTGGTTAAAATCAACATCAAAATAGGCTAATTGTTTGTTGGATTTAGATTTTACGGATTTGAAATGCCAAAATTATGTAGTATTGCAATAAAATATTTATCTATTTATGATTTTAAAACAACATAATCTCAGAAAGATTGATGATGAAGTTTGGCGGGTAGTTCCTAATTGTAATAATCGTTATCAAGTAAGTAACTACGGACGGTTAAAATCATTTGTCTTTAATAAAAAGGATGGGCAGATAATAAAAGGCTCTTATATTAATGGATTTAAACACATTACGTTAACTATGGATGAGCATATTCGTAGAGTTTATATACATAAATTAGTTGCCGAAGTTTGGATTTCCAAACCATCTGAACAGCATATTTATGTAACACATTTGGATAGGAATTTGAAAAATAACCATATTTCAAATCTTGAGTGGCATACCCATAGAACTTTGATTGAAAAACATCGTGAATTTGCTACCCCCCACCAATATTCTAAAGTAATAAGCAACAGCAAATTAAAGGAATCGGACATAATGCTTTTAAAAAAAATGTTAGCAAACGGAGTAGTTCAATCTAAGATAGCAAAGATGTTTTGTATAAGTGAAATGCAAGTTACAAGGATAAAGCGAGGCGAAAATTGGGGACACGTCCAACCAAAAGAAACATAAAAACTTGAGAAAATAAGTGCAACCAACAACTGACAGAATGAAAATCATCATTTAGAATTGTGAAAGAGCACTTTATCCACGAATTACACTAATGAGCACTCATTTAAAAATCAATTAAAGTTGATATAAATAGTTTTTTTGTGAAAATTCGTGGACTGTTTTTGTTTTTATATTTCTAA
>DYQV01000384.1 GCA_020719105.1 Rikenella microfusus | reverse complement strand
ATTTTAGAGAGTTTTCTTAGAGACACTAGGTAATATGGTAAATATAAAGTCGAAATCTGGAAAATTGCTATCAACCTGAGTGGAATAAAGATATGGAACTTATTGGAAATCTTCTTAAAATGGAATCGGAGTTAACCAATCCGGTGACTTATACCTTGAAATTAAGCAATGAAGTTCAGTTAGTAAATAGCTGGATTGGAAAAACCATTGAATGGAATTACACAGGAACTATTAACTGTATTCACTGTGGTAGAAAAACCAACAAGTCTTTTTCACAGGGATATTGTTATCCCTGCTTTGTATCCTTGCCTCAAACCGATGAAGGGGTACTCCGTCCGGAACTTAACAGAGCCCATGAAGGTATTTCGCGCGATATGGAATGGTCAAAACGAAACGATTTGATTGACCATTATGTATATTTAGCATTTACCAGTGAGATCAAGGTTGGGGTAACCCGCCATACTCAAATTCCAACCCGTTGGATTGACCAAGGAGCTGAATTTGCTACAATATTAGCAAAAACACCTTACCGGCAATTAGCCGGTTTGATTGAGGTTTCATTGAAATCTTTTTTGAGTGATAAAACCAATTGGCGGAAAATGTTGTCGGGAAAAGTAGAAGAAATTCCTGATTTACAAGCCTCAAAAGCTCATTTTTCAAACCAAATACCCATTGAGTTACAAAAATACATTACTCCAGAAAATGAGGTTACTCATATTCATTATCCGGTTGAAAAATATCCTGAAAAAATTAAAAGCGTGAATTTTGATAATGACCCTTCATTTCAAGGGGTTTTAACCGGTATTAAAGGGCAGTATTTGTTGTTTGCTGATGGAACAGTGATGAATATTAGGAAGCATAACGGTTATTTTATGAACATAAAAATACTTTGAATAACCCTGTTTTAGAATCATTGAATAATCAAATTGCAATAATTTTTAGCTGATAAAAAAAAGAGCAGGCCGGGGAGACCTGCTCTTTCGGGCGTTATGAAAATTAAAGAATAACAAACCTTAGGGTAGCTATTTTATCCTGGCTTGTAAGCCTCAAGAAATAAACTCCCTTTGTAAGCTCACCTGCTTCAATAAAATAATTACGACCCAAGAACTCTTTAACCTCATTGCGCCATACCGTGCTTCCATCTGTATTAACAATCTCAACAACCGTGGAAGCTGTTGTATTGAACTCATAAACCAACCAAAATTTACCATTATTAGGATTTGGGAACACGGTAATATTTTTAGCTAAATCTCTATTAATTCCTGTTATTATAGTAACATTTATCGTATCGGAACCCGAACATCCGAAACCGTTCACCACCTGTACCCAATAGTTGCCTGTTTCTGTTACCGTAATTGACGGTAAGGTCTCGCCCGTTGACCAAAGGTATGATGCATAACCGGCACCTGCCTCCAATACCAGACTGTCGGTTTTGGTAACATCGCTGCCTAAATTGATTACCGGCAATTCATGTACGGTTACAACTATGGTATCGCTGGCGGTAGCTCCTGCTGCATTGGTTACGGTTACATAGTAAACCCCCGTTTCATTCACTTCTATCCTACTGGTATCGGTGGCTCCTGTGGACCAAACGTAGGTTTCAAATCCGGAACCGGCATCCAGCACTAAGGTTTCACCGGCGCAAACTGACAAAGGTGAAGGTAAATCAAGGCTGATGCTTCCCCCAACGGTGGTTTTTTCTCCGGTTGCTACAATTCCTCCTTGCGAGGTTACATTGAAACTGACTCCGGTGGCATCAAACCCTTCTTTGAATTCAAAATCGAACAGGGCTACCTCGCCACTACCCGCTGTATTCACCTGGTCGGTGCGGGTCATTCCCAAGTATAGCATGTTTTTCAAACTGTCCATTTGGGTAATGGTAATCATGTTTTGGCCATCAACTCCTAACCAGCTGTTTTCAAAACTTACGCTGATGCTGTTCCAAACTACCTTTTCACCACCAATCACTTCCACCTCAAAACCGATAGCATACAGATTGCTTGCTTTGTTTTTAAACTCACTGATCAGGATTGCTTTTGCCTGCCTTCGGCTTCCTTCGGCTTTTACCTCTTCGGGCAGCCATTCGCAGCTTATTTGCCACTCTGAACTTTTCGCATCGGGTTGCCAGTAATGGCTAACGGCAAAATTCTGCTCAATGGCCTGCAAATCGTCAAAATTGATGGCTCCGTCCCCGTTGCAATCGCCATGTTTGTTGTTGGTTCCGTCAATTTGATAGGTACTCCAGTTTTGTGCAAACTGCCCGTACCATTTAATGGATGCGGAATCCCGCTTAGGTCCCTCCAGGTTATAATTCAAACCAAGGGTCATAATGTCGTAATGGTTGGCTTCCAAATCGGAATTGGCATCGCCCGGCCAAACGCAACTGAACAGACAAGGATTTGCAATGGTATTTCCAATACGGACATCGTTGCAATAGGTTTTTTGAACCCCGGTCCCTGATGTGGTGGTCAGGCAAACGGCATAATAACCCGTATCGGCATAGGTGTGGGCCGGATTCTTTTGTGTGGACGAATTACCGTCGCCAAAATCCCAGTTGTAGCCCACGATATTACCCAGCGACTGGTTCTTGAACCTTGCTGTTGCTGTTAACGAATCGGCAAAGTAGGTAAAGTAGGCGGTACTGCTTTGCGATACATCGCCGACGGCAATAAAATCGCACTTGGTTTCCTGATTGGTGGTATTATTCACGGTTAAACAAACCCGGTAATAATCGTTGGTACTATAAAGATAATCCGGATTTTGTAGATTGCTAGCAGGGGTGTTATCACCAAAATCCCAATACCAATGAGCCACATCGCCTACCGATTTATCCTTAAATAACACCTGCAGGGTACCGTTATCGGGTAAGTAGCTGAAATCGGCTTTTATGCTTGTTGTGGTTGTTCCACCGGTAGTGCCCTGAACAAATATAATATTGCTCTGGGTGTCGAAACAACCGTTCACCGTGTCGATAACTGCGTAGGCAATTTCATAGTAACCGGGATTGGTAAATGTATGAACCGGATTTACCTCGTTGCTGTTAAAGCCATCGCCAAAATCCCAGAAATG
>DYQV01000383.1 GCA_020719105.1 Rikenella microfusus | reverse complement strand
CGCACATTCACACCTTTCGCTGTGCTCAGGTATGAATAAAGCGGGTTAATAAGCTACCCAACACCTGTTTTATTGATGAACCCATCAATAATTAATTACTAATTTTGGACCACTTTTTGCAAACTCAGTTCTTATTCAATGGATATACAATCCCGAAAATCTGATTTTATTTTTTTAGGGCAAAAGCTTATCGGACTTTCGTCAAGCCTTACCCAATGTCCGTACAACGATGTCATAAAAAAAGCCACGATTGAAAACAGTTGGTTTACCTCCGATTTTATTGCCTTATCATTTAAAGCAATTGGGGAATCATTAACAAAGAAAAATATCAACAATTGGTTATCGAATTATTCAATTCCAGATAACCCAACACCGAAAAAAGTTGGATTGATACTTGCCGGAAACATTCCATTGGTGGGTTTTCATGATATTCTCTGTGTTTTGATAAGCGGAAATCAGGTGATTGCAAAACTTTCGGTTAAAGACCAGCTTTTATATTCGATAATTAAAGACCTATTAGTGACTCAAAAACCTGAATATGGAAACCGGCTTGTTTTTACCGATGGATATATTAAAGAGGTGGATGCCATTATAGCCACAGGAAGTAACAATAGCAGCCGGTATTTTGAATACTATTTTGGAAATTACCCGAACATTATACGAAAAAACAGAAATTCATTGGCCCTGATTTCGGGTAATGAAACAGCCGATGATTTAGAACTGCTTGCCGATGATATATTTACCTATTTTGGGTTGGGTTGTCGGAATGTTTCATTCCTTTGGTTACCCACAAATTTTCCCTTGGATTTGCTTTTTAAATCATTCACCCGTTATTCGCACCTTATACATAATAATAAGTATGCGAATAATTACGATTACCAAAAAGCCATTATGCTTATGAATCAAGTTCCATTTTTTGACAATGGGCTGGTAATGCTCCGCGAAAATAATCAACTAAGTTCACCTATTGGAGTTGTTCATTATCAATATTATAATTCAACAAATGAAATCAATAATTATGTATCAAACAATAAACATAACATTCAATGCATTGTTAGTAAAACCAAATGGGATTTTCCTACGTATGAATTGGGTGCGGCACAAAAACCAGAATTATGGGATTATGCTGATAACGTGGATACAATGGAATTTTTATTGACTTTAAAATAACCGCTATGATTTTTACTTTTCGATTTATTACGGATGAAGAAGAGAGTTTTATTATGGATATAAACATAAACCATAATCAAACTTTTGAGCAACTTCACGATGCCATTCAAGAGAAACTGGATTACGATCCGGCTCAGTTGGCTTCATTTTTCATATCGAACGAAAGTTGGGAAAAATTGCAGGAAATAACCTTATTAGACATGGGTGTTGAAGGATGTAAAAATATGGCCGATTCAAGGATTGAAGATTTTTTTACCGCAAAAAACCAACATTTACTATACGAGTTTGACTATTTAGCAGGGCGTTTGTTTTTTGGAAACGTCATTCGCACCATTGATGCCGCTTCGCCCATTGATCTTCCCTCAGTTTCAAAATTAGAAGGACCTATTCCCCCACAAATAAAGCGATTTGATGTAAACCTAAACGATGAGGATTGGGGTAACGACGAGATCGAGGACGAATATGGGGATTTTGAAGATGAATTACCGGAGGATTTAGAAGATTATAACATTCATGAGGATAATTCCATTTAAAACCCTAGTTGTACTTTTAGGCCCTACAGGAATTGGCAAAACCAGTTTAAGCATTGAAATAGCCCAAGAATTAAACACGGAAATTATTTCGTGCGATAGCCGGCAAATGTATCGTGAACTAAAGATTGGAACCGCTGTACCAGAACCGTTTCAACTATTGCAGGTAAAACACCATTTTATTGGGAATCTCTCCATTCACGATTATTACAATGCCAGCGAGTTTGAAGTACAAGCCCTTCAACAGTTGGAACAACTTTTTGAGCACCATCAATATGCAATCATGACCGGTGGTTCCGGATTATATATTGATGCCTTGGTTAAAGGTATTGATGAGTTACCAGCTATTGATTCAACCGTAAGGCATGACCTAAAAACCCGATTGCAAACCGACGGTTTAGAAACCCTTCAGCAAGAACTTTTTAAAATTGATCCGGATTATTACCAAACTGCCGATTTAAAAAATCCTAAAAGGATATTGAAAGCGCTCGAGGTTTTCTACATAACAGGAAAGCCCTATTCCTCGTTTCGGACCAATGAATCGAAACAGAGGCCTTTTAAGATTATCCAAATTGGATTGGCTATGGATAGGCAGGAATTGTACAACCGGATTGACCAACGGGTGGACCAAATGGTGGAAGCCGGACTGGTTGAAGAAGCCCGACCGTTTTTTCCCTACAACCATTTAAATTCGTTAAATACCGTTGGATACAAAGAGCTTTTTGGATATTTTAACCATGAGTATAACTTGGAAGAAGCCATACGGTTAATTAAGCGGAACTCAAGGCACTATGCCAAACGGCAAATAACTTATTGGAACCGAAATAAGGATATTGAATGGTTTCATCCTTCAGAGAAGTTGAAAATGCTTGATTATATAAAGACTGGTTTGAGAACGTAAATAACGATTTCCTGATTTGCTCAAAACCCATTTGTTCCGTATATTTGCCAAATATCAGCTTTAACCGTATTGTTAAAAACGAATTAGTTTTGTTTTATTAATAGTTGAATCAAGAAAATAATTACGATTATGAAAGTACTTGTTGATGTAAACGATAATAAAGGGGATTTCATCATAGAACTGCTCAACAACTTCTCTTTTGCAAAAGCAAAACCGATTTCTCCGGCAAAAGCACAGTTACTTGAAGAAATAAAGGAAGCGGTTGATAACCTTAATTTGGTAAAACAAGGTAAAATAAAAGCACGGACAGCAAAAGACCTTCTCAATGAGCTATAATGTTGCTACCATACCCCCATTTGACAGGCAACTTAAACGGTTAGCCAAGAAATTCCCTTCCCTTAAAACCGAATATGCCAATTTAACCCGCTTTATTCATACCTGAGCACAGCGAAAGGTATGGATGTGTGCAG
>DYQV01000382.1 GCA_020719105.1 Rikenella microfusus | reverse complement strand
GTTGCCCTGTATTAATTTATAAGTTATGGCTAAATGTGAAAAAGCAGTAATATTTTATTATTTAACGTGTTACAGGTAGGGAATCCAGCGTAGAATCTTATTTTCATTGCTGTTTATTGAAAAAAAGGTGGTTTTCCGGATCCCTATCTTGTTGCCGAATCTAAAAAAGATTTGAGCCGTTACAATTTGCTTTTATTAGCTTTTTTCGCTGCTTTATCGGCTCTCTTTTCTTTCAAAGTTTTCAAAGGCTCCTTTTTACTGACTTTTTCTTTTCCTTCTTTTTCTTTTACCATGACTGTAGTTTTTAGATTATTAGTTGTTGATGTCTTTAGGAAAACCAATTCCACTTGTATTCAAAGGTAATCCAATTTTTCTATTAAATTTTCTATTGGTTATAACTTTTACTTTTTAAGGCTACCTAACAAACCAGCAAACAGGGCAAAAGCATTTTCAACTATCTTTTGATTCTCAATAGGTATTTTCAGATACGTTTTGCCATCAGTATCGTCTTTTTGCACAATGGTCGCTATAAGTTCTTTTGTAGCTTCGGGGCTTGCCAATGTTTGAGTTAGTTGGCTAAAGAACGACATACCCAAATTGACCAGTTCTGCAGGTGAACCTGCATTTGTTGGTTGTTGGTCCGCAGTTGATGGTTCAATTGACTGCTGACGGATGTCATCATCGCCGTCAAATGCTGGTTCAACAGGTACTTGCGCCAATTCATTTAGTTCAACCGGCATTTCAGCAATGTTACTATCAAATTCGGGTTGTTTTTCATCCCTGTCGTCATTGCTTTGCGGAATGGCATCGGGCACATCGGTTTGCCCAACCATGCTTTCCACGGTATTCATCAGCACCTTGAATTTGCTTTCTTCCATAAACACCGTGCTGTCGCCATGGTCGAGTATGCCTTCGGCCAAATCTTTTTTAAAACTAAGAACCCCAAGCATTTTGTGCTCAATAGTACCCGTTGATACCATATTAATGATGGAAACATTGCGTTTTTGACCCAAACGGTAAATACGGGCAATGCGTTGTTCCAAAACAGCAGGATTCCAAGGAATGTCGAGGTTTATGAGCATTGAGGCTATCTGCAAGTTGAGACCAACCCCACCGGCATCGGTGGATAGAAAGACTTTACAATCGGGGTCGTTGTTGAAAACATCGAAGAGTTTACCGCGGTCGCCACTGGGAATTCCACCATGCAGGTATTGATATTTAACATTCCGTTGGTCGAGTTCGGCAGCAACCAAGCGGGTCATGCGTTCCCATTGGCTGAAAACAACTACTTTCTCCTGATTTTCGGCAAAAACCTCATCCAGAATGTTCATCAGTTCGCCAATTTTGGTATCAAAACGGGTCTTCTGGTCGAGAATATAAGTACTGTCGCAAACCATACGCATCATGTTCAGGAAAATCATGAGGCTTTGCCGGTCTTTCTCGTTCAAAAAACCTTGCCTGCGCCATTTATTTACCAACCGATTCACGCTATCCTGACAATCGTTATGAATTGCAGCTTGATTCTCGGTCATTGGCACAAACAACACTTTGTCCATCCTTTCAGGAAGTTGCAATAACACATCTTTCTTACGGCGGCGGATCATGGTATCGGCTAGCTTTTCCCCAATTTTGTTTAAGTCCTTGTATCCTTTTATTTTCCCAACTTCGTCAACAATCCGGTATTCGCTCATGTACTTCCAAAACGGACCTAATGCAAATGGGTTTACAAATTGAACAATGGAATAAAGTTCTTCGAGTTTGTTCTCTAGGGGTGTGCCCGTAAGTACAAAGGTGTATGGCGATTGCAGCCGTTTAATATTCAGCGAAATCTTAGTTTTAAAATTTTTGATGCGCTGGGCTTCATCCAAAATAAAAAGATCGGGTAGGGTAGCATTTATTTCTTTAATATCGTTTACAGCGGTATTGTACGAAATTATTTTATAAAACGCATCGTTTTTATATTGTTCTTGCCGCTTCAAATAATTACCCTCAATAACCCAAGCCTCTTGTCCTGTAAACTTTGCAATTTCAGTTTTCCATTGATATTTGAGCGAAGTTGGGCAAATAATAAACACAGCCGAAATTCCGGTTTCTTTACGCAGAAGCTCTGCCGCAGCAATGGCTTGAATGGTTTTTCCCAGACCCATATCATCGGCTATTATACAACGTCCTTTTGATGCAGCAAAACAAATCCCCTCTTTTTGGTAGGGAAAAAGTTTGGCATTAATCAGTGAATCGAAGACTCCGTTATGGATGTGTTTTTCATATTTCTCCTTTACCATACTGCTTCTACGTTGATTTTCGCGGTGCGCTAGCACATGTTCGAGCGCGTCAGGATAGCACCGGAAACTTTCGTTTATAGCCAACCCTTGCTCCGATATTTCACGGAAATTTAGGAATTCACTTTCTTTGAGCGAAAGGTTGCCATCGAAGTATTTAGCAGCAAATACATTATAATCAGCTTGGTTCTCGCTGCCAATGCGGATGCGCACTTTACGCCCTTGCCTGTAATCGAGGTAAACCGAAGTATAGGTTGGCTGGTACGGTTTTTCAAGATGTGCAGCATTTTTGCTTTTGGTATGGATGAAATGAAAAACCGACTCAATGTGCTTGCATGTTCCAAGCCCATTGGTTTTAAAGTCGTTGCATTCACAAAAATTCGCACTGTTGTCGTTGCTCCGTAAGGCTACTTTGTAGGTTTGCCTGGTGTCGGGATTAAAAACGTTATAGTCAGCAAAAACTAGGCTTTTACCTTGTTTTTCGATTCGGAATGGATGATTTTCGGCAAATTGTTTGCGCAATGCGAATTGCCATTCTTCTGTAGTAAAATCATCGGGTTGGCGGTGGTATGATATTTTTTTGTAGCGTTGGTCAATTTTTTTGAAATCCATAGTGTTTTTGATTTCAAAATTAATTTGAATCTAATAATAAACATTAAATGAATTTGAATAGTTATTCAAAGTTATAAACAGGGTTTGTACAGGTAAACTATTTTTCAAATGTCTTTTTAAAAAACAACAGGTTTATCCCGCTTTATTCATACCTGAGCACAGCGAAAGGTGTGAATGTGCGATG
>DYQV01000381.1 GCA_020719105.1 Rikenella microfusus | reverse complement strand
ACCATCATCACACTCGCTTCCTCCATTGCTTCGGGACGTTCGTGCGCTTCACGGATGTTTAACGCTCTGAAATTTAAAATTGATGATTCCTCGCTTATAGTGCCGCTGTCAGAAAGAACAGCTTTGGAATTAACTTGCAAAGCCAAATAATCGCTTAAGCCCATAGGCTTCATCAACTTTACATTGGCATGAAACTGTATATTGTGTTTTTCTATCATGTTGCGAGTACGAGGATGCGTTGACATAATCACAGGATAATTATATTTTTCGGCAACAAGATTCAGAATTTTCACTAAGTTAAAAAAGTTTTTCTCCGAAGATATATTTTCTTCGCGGTGAGCCGACACTACAAAATATTCTTGTTTTTTTAATCCCAAACTATGAAGTATTTCCGATTTATTTACTTTTGGCAAATAGGTAGTTAGCACTTCGAACATGGGGCTACCTGTTTTAATAATTCTGTCGGGACGCAGCCCTTCGGCTAACAGATATTCGCGTGCTATATCGCTGTATGTCATATTTATATCCGAAATATGATCTACAATTTTACGGTTACTTTCCTCTGGTACACGTTGGTCGAAACAACGATTACCAGCTTCCATGTGAAAAATTGGTATGTGGCGTTTTTTAGCTGCAATAGCACACAAACAGGAGTTTGTATCACCCAACACCATAAATGCATCGGGTTTGACCGCTTCGAGCACAGGATCGATATTGATTAAAATCAAACCTGCAGTTTCGGTCGCATTTTTACCGGCTGCATTCAAAAAATAATCGGGTTTACGTAATCCTAAGTCTTCAAAAAAGACTTCATTTAACTCGTAATCATAATTCTGACCTGTATGAACTAAGATGTGTTCTATCGCATTACTTGCGTCTAACTTTTGCAATACACACGACAAACGTATAATCTCAGGACGTGTGCCAACTACAGTAAGTACTTTAAGCTGTTTCATTTATATAGTGCTGTTTTTTATACTTCTAAAAAAAATGTATCTGATTTTTCTTTATCAAACGCCTCATTTACCCACATCACGGTTACCATATCGGCTTCTCCCAAATTCTCGATATTATGCGTGTAACCAACGGGAATGTCAACAACTTCAAGTTCTTCACCCGAAACATAATATTCTAAAATCGTATCAGTCCCAATTTTTCGAAAACGAATAACACCTATGCCACTTACCACTAAAAATTTTTCGTTTTTTGTATGATGCCAATGATTACCTTTGGTTATTCCGGGTTTCGATATATTGACCGAAACCTGACCGCGATCAGGTGATTTAATAAACTCGGTAAATGATCCCCGATTATCGATATTCATTTTCAGAAAATAACTAAATTCATTTTCAGGCAAATAGCTTAAATAGGTTGAATATAGTTTTTTAGTCAGCGGATTACTAAAATCGGGTAATTGTAAGGTCTCTCTGCTTGTTTTAAACGACTCGATAAGTGCAACTATCTCACCTAATTTTATTTGATGAACAGGATTTATAAATTCAAAATGTTCTTTTGGAGTAATTTCGGCATTTGCATTTTTCATTCTCGATATAAAACCAGACACAACATCGTCGACATAAACTAATTTCATATCTACATTGGGATCATTTATCTGAATAGGTAAATTGTGTGCAATATTATTACAAAATGTAGCTACAGCACTGTTATAGTTAGGCTTACACCATTTCCCAAATACATTTGGTAACCGATATACGTACACAGGAACGCCATATTGTATTCCATAGTCAAAAAGTAAATCCTCACCTGCTTTTTTGCTTAAACCATAGGGATTGTTTAATTCAGCCTGTATTGAAGAACTAATAAGAATTGGGGCTTTGTTCTCGTTTTTTTGAAGGATATTCAGCAATTCAGACGTAAATCCAAAATTACCTTGCATGAATTCCTCCTGATTTTCAGGGCGATTAACTCCGGCTAAATGAAAAACAAAATGGCAATTGCGTGCAAAATCTTCCAATTGATTTTTATCTGTATCAATGTCATATTCAAATAGTTGCGAAAAGCCTTGATTGCGAAGTTCGCTAATCAGGTTTTTGCCTACAAATCCTTTTGCGCCAGTAATTAATATCTTCATCAACTTACTACTTTAAATCGTTCTGAATAATATCTAATTTCAGTAACAGCTTTTTCATACCATCTACATCGAGTTGCGTAGTATTATGCGAATGATAATCCTCAATCACCGAAATTTCTTCTTCTCCATCAACAAAGAATTTATCGTAATTCAAATCGCGGTTATCAGCCGGAATACGGAAGTAGTCACCCATATCCATTGCTTTTGCCATTTCCTCACGGGTTACGAGTGTTTCATATAGTTTCTCACCGTGGCGTGTACCAATTACCCTTACAGTTGTATCAGTTTTATAAAGCTCTTTAAGTGCATCGGCTAAAACTGATAATGTGGCAGCAGGAGCTTTTTGTACAAACAAATCGCCATTATGTCCATGTGTAAATGCATAAAGTACTAAATCAACAGCATCGTCGAGCGTCATCATATAACGTGTCATGTTCGGATCGGTAATGGTAATTTCTTTACCGGCTTTCATCTGATCAATCCAGAGAGGAATTACCGAACCTCTGCTTGCCATTACATTTCCGTAGCGAGTACAGCAAATTGTAGTTGTAGCATCTTCACCCAGCGAACGTGCTTGAGCAATAGCCACTTTTTCCATCATGGCTTTACTAATTCCCATGGCATTGATAGGATATGCAGCTTTGTCGGTACTCAACACAACTACACGTTTTACACCAAACTCAATGGCAGATTCCAATACATTTTGAGTACCCAACACATTCGTATTTACCGCTTCAATCGGAAAAAATTCGCAAGATGGTACTTGTTTCAATGCTGCAGCATGAAAAATATAATCTACACCACGCATAGCATTATCTACACTGCGTTTATTGCGCACATCACCGATATAAAATTTAACCTTTGGATGTTGCAATGCATGGCGCATGTCGTCCTGTTTCTTCTCATCACGACTAAAAATGCGAATTTCTTTTATATCAGCATTCAGAAAGCGTTTTAAAACTGCATTTCCAAACGAACCTGTACCACC
>DYQV01000380.1 GCA_020719105.1 Rikenella microfusus | reverse complement strand
TGCTATTATCCATAGTTTTCTGTTGCGATGGAAACAAAAATAATAATAAAAGGTTTTTAAAAGCATTGTAAATGCTGTATTTGATTGCAAAGAACTACATTAATAAAGTTTGCAACTTTCAATTCTAACCCGTTACTTCTTCCGCTCCGTAGTATAAACAACCAATTGAACTAAGGCAGTGTTTGCTTCGTTTTGAGGGAATTGACTCAATATAGTCAGGGCTTTGTTTTTATAGTCGAGCATTATAGTATGAGCATACTCCATGCCGCCATTATTTCTTACAAAATCCATAATTTCGTCCACCATTTGGGTGCTTTTGTTTTTTTTGCGCATCAGTTTTATAATCCGGCTTTTTTCCGATGCACTGCATTTGGTAAGGGCGTGAATGAAAGGCAGGGTCATCTTTCGTTCTTTTATATCGTTGCCCGAAGGTTTACCAAAAATGCCATTGCGGTCGTAATCGAACAGGTCGTCGCGAATCTGGAAGGCCATTCCAAGGTATTCGCCAAATAATTCCATTAATTTACGATTTTCAACGCTAACCCCAACAGATTGACTTCCGGCAGCGGTGCAGGCAACCATTAACGAGGCGGTTTTTTTTCGGATGATTTCAAAATAGGTTTCTTCATCAATATCTAACTTGCGGGCTTTTTCAATTTGTATCAGTTCCCCTTCGCTCATGTCTTCTACCGCATGTGAAACAATTTTTAGCAATTCAAATTCACTTTTATTCACAGCTAACAAAAGGCCTTTTGCTAAAAGATAATCACCCAACAATACAGCAATTTTGTTTTTCCAAAGAGCATTGATTGAGAAAAAGCCACGCCTCATGTTCGAATCGTCCACCACATCATCGTGCACAAGTGTAGCGGTATGCATCATTTCAATCATGGATGCGGCATGATAGGTTGATTCATTCACTTCGCCATTCAACCGGGCCGAAAGGAAAACCAGCATGGGGCGCATCTGTTTCCCTTTTTGACGGACCAAATAATTGATGATAATATTTAGTAAAGTGGCTTTGCTCTTAAGGTATGAGGTGAAATAGGTCTGGAAATTCTTCATTTCCTGCTCAATAGGCTCTTTTATAGAATCAATGGCTGACATTCAAAATAATTTTGGCTAAAAATAGTAATTTATATGCACTTCTAACCAAACGGTATCTTTAATTATTCTGGAATGTCTTTAAGCATCTTGTTCGCTTTAAATGTAACTTCACGGGTATTCAAATTTTCTCCGGTGGAATGATGGGAAGAGGGAATATCTTTTTATTAAAAAGACTTTTGGTATCGTCTAAATTTTTAGTTTTGGTTCTTTTTTTGATTTTTGAGTATTGATTTTTTGAGTTTTCTTATTGGCTCTAACCCGGATTATTCAAGAATAATCCGGGCTAACAACCAAAAATACAAAAAGCACGAAAAAAGATACGGATAAAACTATTAGCACAATGACTGGCTTTATTCGGCGCACAACAAAGATTTAACTTGGGGCTGGATTATAAAAGTTGACAAATCAAAATACTGAGCCGATTAATAGTTATAGCAGTATAATATTTCGGAAAAAGGGAAAAATGTCGTACTCCCTAAAAAAATGTTTTAAATACGGTTGCCTTGGTCATTTAAAAATCAATTGCTTCAAGAAAAGGTTAATTGCATGGGAATAGCTATCTTTGCCACCAAATTAAAGAAAATAAGCATGGCACATGCGATGGATACACCAAAACCTCGCCAAAATAAAGTAGCTAGGTTGGTACAAAAAGAATTGGCAGAAATGTTCCTGAAATATGCTAAAGACTGGATGCCCGGTGTTTTAGTAAGTGTATCATCGGTCAGGGTTAGTCCCGATTTTGCCTTAGCTAAAGTATATATGAGTATTTTTCCGACTGATAAGACTTCAACGGTTTTGGAGACTTTGAATCATAAAAACAAGGAAATTCGCTACCAATTGGGGCAACGGGTAAAAAATCAATTACGGATAGTACCTGAAATAGCCATTTTTGTTGACGATTCACTCGATTATATCGACAACATTGATAAACTGTTGAAAGAATAACAGCATGAAATGGATTATTGGTTTGTTGAGTAGGTACATACCCCGCCACATACAGCAAGTTATTGCTCACCGCTTGCTTATCATTCTATCGGTTTTCTATCGGGGCAATCGCTATCAGGATCCCATCGACGGTAAAACCTACCGTAAACTGTTGCCTTACGGTCAGGTGAACAAACGCGAAAATGCGTTAGCCCCGCTGAGTATGTCGTTGGAGCGGCACCGTTTGATTTGGCTGTATTTGAAAGAAAAAACAGATTTTTTCAGTTCTCCGCAAAAATTTTTACATGTGGCTCCCGAATATTGTTTTTTAAGGAAATTCAAGAAGCAAAAAAACCTGACCTACATTACCGGAGACTTGATTTCGCCTTGGGCCGATGTAAAAATGGATGTACGCATCATCCCTTTTGCCGATAATGAATTCGATGTGGCCATGTGCAACCACGTTTTTGAGCATGTGGTGGAAGACCATCAGGCTATGAGCGAATTTTACCGGGTGCTAAAACCCGGTGGATGGGCCATTTTTCAAGTGCCGTTGGATACTACCCGTGAAACCACTTTTGAGGATTTTACCATTATCAGTCCGCAGGATAGAGAAAAACATTTCTGGCAACACGACCACGTAAGGCTTTATGGTCGCGACTATGGAAAGCGGCTTACCAAAGCCGGTTTTGAGGTTACCGAAAATGACTTTATTAAAGAAATAGGCCCGGAGCTTTCCGTTCGGTATGCATTGCCGCTGGGCGAGATACTTTATATTTGCCGGAAAAACCTAGAAGATAGAGAATAGAGTTTAGAAGTTAGAATCCCGAAGACGGAAGTCAGAAGACGGAAGCTGGAAAAGACCGCCAATACGGGGCGCAAGAACAAAGCCTGGGGCAGCGCCCCGGGAAAACCAACAAAAGGTAAAAGCGGTGCATCCACCTAGTTTGAAATGGAATGGCAACGATACAGGCACCGCAAAATAGAAAGAGCAATTGGAAATAAGAAGTTAGAAACCAGTAACCAGTGACCAGCAACAACTCACTTAT
>DYQV01000032.1 GCA_020719105.1 Rikenella microfusus | reverse complement strand
TTAATAAAACTCTGAGCGGCGATCTTCAATTTTAGAGGCCTCTTTAATTGCCTCAAATACTTGATAACCCACCCTTGAACGATAGGTGCGGGCCATCATATTCTTTTCAGTAGATGGATCCATTGAAGCCGCTGGGTTTTGTATGTTTTTAATTTGTATAATAAATACACCACTTTTGCCTTCAATTGGAGCTGATATTTTATTCGCGGGTAAACTTACAATAGCAGCTTGTAATTCTGGTTCAAATCCTAAACCAGAAATACTGTATGCTGCAAAATTTGCGTTTACGGTTTCTTTTATTGGAGTTTGTAATTTATCAGCAACCATTTGTAGGGTAGAAGCATTCTTAGTAGCGGCACCCATTTTTTCAATCAAAAAAGCGGCTTTTTTTTGTTTCTTAACTTCACGCTCCACATCTAAGCGAACAACGCTAAGAGCAGCAATTCCTTCTTCCTGAACTTGTTTCAAAGCAGCAACCAAAAACAAATCGCCAAACTCTAAAATTTCGGAAACAGTTCCTTTTTCCGATTTATAGACCCAACGGATTAACGAACGGGAGTTTTCAATGGTTGCAACCATTTTGTCTTCTTTTTTAATAGTTGCCACTTTTATACTCAACTTTTCTTTGTCGGCTGATGCCTGGAAAGAAGTTAAATCGCGGTTCGAAGCTCCAAACTTGCTTGCTTGGGCATAGGTGTTTTGATAAGTTTTAGAGCTGGGGACAATGGTTCTTGTTAAGGTAGCTATTTGAACTTTATTGCTTTTTTTGCTTTGGTCCATTATTTCAATTACATGTGCGCCAAATTGGGTTTCAACGGTAATTACATCACCTTTTTTCCCAATGAAGCAGGCATCGTTAAATTCGGGCACCATTGCACCTGCCGGAAACCAACCTAATTCGCCACCCTGAGCGGCTGAACCGTCAGCGGAGTATTGTTTGGCCAATTCAGCAAAGTTTCCTCCTTTTTTAATTACTGTAAGAAGGCTGTCGGCTTTAGCTAATCCATTAACACCGGCTTCTGCTTTAATTAAAATGTGACGTGCTTTTACAGAATCAGGTAAGTTTTTGAAATCAACAACTTTTGAAATATTATAGGTTTCATTTTCTTTATACGATCCAAAGGTTGTGCCTACTGGGCTATCGTATAAAAAAGAAATAAGTTCAGGTAATTCATCTTTTGAGTAATATTTTGCATCAAACGGAATGTCTGAATTTAAGCTGATGAATTGCTGATTGTTTTCTGTAGAAATAAACTCTTCCTTAATGCCATCAATCCATTTTTTTGTTTCAACAACATCTTCCTCCGATGCAACTACTGGAAAGGTTACGTAAACAATTTCTCTCGATTCAACTTGTTTAAATTTATCGGTATTTTCATCGTAATATTTTTGTAGGTCCTTCTCAGTGAATGATATTAAACTATCTGAAACGCTGTTATATTTAATAGTAACATAGTCAAAATCAGACTTAAGGTTTTTATTTACCAATTCTATCTTTGCTTGTATGGTAGTAGCAAATAACCCTTTCTCAATTAAGGTATTGTATTTCTGATTAATTTTTTCCTCAGCTAATGCTTTTTCAAATGCATTCCACGACGATTGTGCATTTCCTGTAGGATCTTGTTCCATATTTTTCAAAAATTGCAACACTAAAGTACGGTCAAACTGACCTGTTTGTTGATTCTGAAAAATAGGAATCTGTTTAATCTGTGGGTCAATGTTGTTTCCCTGAACCATGTCAAAAAGTTCATCTCCGCAAATGGTTAACCCTAATTCGGCAAGTTCATCTTCCATTGCATAATCACGTACAAGTTGCTCCCAAGTTTGATCCTGCAACCTATCCATGGTTGGTTGGTCCAAAGCACTTTGTCCGGTCTGACGCTTGTAATTTTCAAGGTTTTCGTCAATTTTTCCTTGGTACATCTCAATTGGTATTGATTTGCCAGCTATTTCGGCTACATTATTCTGCGACTTGTTAAATAAAGTATTTCCTGAGGTCAATAAATCTCCCAAAATAAAGGATAGAAGTGCTAAACCAATAATAATGGACACTAATAAACCCGCATTGTTTCTAATTTTCTGTAAAGTTGCCATTTGTCTTTATGCTAATTGATACTTATATTATTTACTTTTTTTTAGGCTACGAATATAGTAAAATTTATATTATAACTTCGGTATTCTATTTTTTAAAATTATTACATGTAACTATCAGATAATTAATTACTAACAAATAAAAATTCGATTAGGTTTTCCATTTATATAAGCCACTGAACTCATTAAATATTAATTTTTAAATGTACTAGTTCTATTTTTGTATGAGTTGCTTTAATTATTTTAAAATTGAAAGGTTCAATTGTAATCAGATCGTTTACTTTAGGAATTGATCCATGGTATTTTAGAATCAATCCTGCTAAGGTCTCATAATCATCGGAGGCAGGCAAATTGAAGCTGTATTTTGAGTTTAAATTATCAATTTCAAGTCGTCCGGAAAATCTATATTCCGTGGCGCTTAGTTGTTTTTCTTCCAAGTCATTGGTATCGTGTTCATCTTGTATGTCACCAACAATTTCTTCTAATATGTCTTCCATGGTAACTATACCGGCAGTGCCACCAAACTCATCAACTACTAAGGCCATGCTTTTTTTGTTTTGAATAAATAAACCCAACAGTTTGTTTGCAGGCATGGTTTCCGGAACAATGGGTATTTTACGGACCATGGTTTTAATTTGTTCCGGCTTTTCAAACAAGTCAATGGAGTGGGCAAAACCAATGATATTGTCAATAGAATCCTGATAAATTAGTATTTTAGAATACCCGGTATCAATAAATTTTTGTTTTAATATTTCAACCGAATCATTAATTTCCACTGCTTCAATTTCAGTGCGTGGCACTGAGCACTCTCTGAGTTTAATGTTTGAAAAATCGAGTGCATTTTGGAATATTTTAACATCATGTTTCAACTCATGGCTCTCCATATCTTCCCTTTGAGTATCGTTTACAAGATGGTCTAAATCTATTTTTCCAATGCTTAAATGTTGCGCTTTTAGAATTCTCACCCGAAAAACTACTCGAATTATAATGTTGCTTAGTTTCACTGAAAATCGCGCGATTGGATAAATGATTAGATAAAAAATATAAACCGGTACCGCAAATAGGCGTAATGTTCGATTTGGATTTATTCGAAAGATGGTTTTTGGTAAAAATTCACCAAATAGTAATATTAAAAAGGTGCTAAAAAGTGTTTGCAAAAGCAAAATAATAGCTTTATTTTGGGTTATTAAAAAAAATGTGGGTTCCATTAATTTTGCAAAAACTATACTATAAATCACCAGCACAATATTATTGCCAATAAGCATGGTTGTTATGTATTGCGATGGATTTTTAGAAAATATATTTAATATTCCTGATGGGAATACTTGTTGCTTTTTATCCAGTTCAATCCGAAGTTTGTTGGCTGATACAAAGGCAATCTCCATTCCTGAAAAAAAAGCAGACAATAGGAGGGTGGTAATTATGATTAAAAATAATGTCATTTATTCTATCTCAAATAGTAGTATTTTAGTGCTTCCCTATTAGTTATTTTGAGTAAGCCTTTCCTTTCGTCGCGAAAAATAAAAAAAAAGCGAAAAGGCACAAAATAAATAGAATGGTAATGCTGTTTTAAAACTGCCTTCCGTATTTTCATAGATTGCAATTCCCAAGCAAGCAATAGCAGCCAATAACCAGATTATTTCGAGTATATGCTTAAGCGATTTTAGAACTTTACTCATTATTGTTCATATTAATTACTCCTCGTCCATTGATTACTTCCCAGGAACTAAATGTTTGATCCGATTCAAAACCATCGCCATATATGATGCCATCGGCTGTTGAAACCTTTACAAATTGGTCGGAACTAATTTTTGCCTCTTTTTGAAGCCAGATTAAGTACTCAGTATTTAGCGTTTCTCCTTTATCATTAACCGCAACTACATCATATCGGGCAATCCATCGTCCTTCGTCTTCGTAGTAAATTGAATAGTTAGCTTTCAATGTGGATGTTACATCACCTTTTTCATCATAAAAAAACAAAGAAACGCCTTCTGGGAATTCAAGATATGTTTTCTGCTTTTCCTCAATATATCTATTAAGAAGAGGCGCTTTCATGAGCACATTGTATATTCCTTTTGTTGTATATATCATCTCAATATTTCGAGCAGATACTATAGCCGAATCTTGTTTAGCTGTAAGTTCTTTTACTTTCTCGATGTTGTTTTCGCATCCCCATAAAAATACTAAAACCCCTAATAATAAAGGGGTTCTAACGAATAAGTTTAATAAATGATAGGGTTTCGTTTTCAATGGGATTTGGTTTATCAGAACCTAATCTTTGTATTAACATTTATCCAACCACCAACAGTGTAAATATCGCCTTCTTTACTTCCTACAGCCATAAACCACTCTTCATACTTTGGAAAATATTGACTGTAAGTGGTTATTAGTTCATTAGCCGTTGCTGTTAAAGAGGTATCCACTTGCTTTGCTTTGTTAAAGCTATCAACAGCGGCCCAATAAACAGAATTACGTTCAACATCTTGTTGCCCAATACCTTTGGTGGCAGCATAAGCTTTTCCTATCATAATATAGGGCCTTCCGTCGTTAGGGTTGTATTTTAGAGCTTCTAGGGATAATTCACGCACTTTCGGATAATTTTCCATGGCATTGGCCAAAGTGCTCCATTCATAGAAATACAATGCCTTGGTAGCAGGCTCCATCTCCAATCGGGATGCTTCGTCGTAATACCCAGTAGCTTTTTCGTATTGGCCTTTTTTCAAGAACAGACGGGCTAAATTATGAGCTGCTTCGGCACTTGGTTCCAATTTGTATAGCTGTTCCGATGCTTTTGCAAACAAACCAGCTTCAGTACATTCGGATTTATTCAGAAGTTTGGTCACTTTTTTTAACCAATCAATGTTCTCAATATTTTCATTGTATTTTGCTTCAAAAATTGAGACCAAGGCATCGCAAGTTGCAGCACCACTTTCAGAAAATAAGGCTTCCACATTTCCAATGGATGTGGTAATATTTTCAATTTCTTTAGTTACCTTATCACTATCTTTTCCGCCTTGAGCTAATTTAGCCTGATTAAATTTCATCGCTTTTTCCAATGTTTCCACGGCAAAGCTATAGGCTTCAATAACTTCAGCGCCTTCAATTTTTGATATTTTGTATAAGGAGACAGCAGTTTGTATGTAAACAGTAACTACGGCTGCCTTGCTTTCTTCTCCTTCAAGTTGCATGGCTTCTTTTATCATAGGATAAATCTGGTCGGCAACATCATTTCCTTTGTACCCATACAATTCCGCTGCTTTATAGCTTAAAACGGTACCTTTTTCACCAAAATATTCAATCCGCTTATCGTACAACTGCATTAACGTATCAATGAGCTTGTCTTGAGTTGCCGCATTTTTTTCATTAGCAATCAAATTTTTATATATGGTGGCTCCCTTAATATAGGTATTCTTGCTTGCTTTAGGGCAATTATTATAAACTTGACGCCAAGGTTTTAGGGCATCTTTAAAATTTTGTTGCTTATAAAACTCCGAATAAAGGGAGATATTCATTGCACATTCAACCCTGGAAGCACTGTCTTTTCCATAATTAGGGTCATGACAAGGTAGTTTACCTTGCCCCTTAGAGTTTGTTGTAGATAAAAGCAGAGAGAATAGCAAAATTGTTAAATAGATAGCATTCGATTTCATTTTTATTTAAATTTACGTTTTACAAACCAAATATCTGACAAAGATAAGTTTATACTTAAAATTCCATAAGTTTCGCGCAACAAATTTTGATCCAAAGTTCCGCGTCTTCCAAATTCTCCAGTAATATTAACCGATGTGTTGGTATTGCGCAGCGGTAATCCCAATCCAAAACTCAATCCGTAATCATTAATGCGGGTATTTCTAAGTTCTATATGTGATTGTGTGTAATGGCCACCTAACCTATAACTCATTCTTTTCATGTAGGAGTTTATGCTGTTTCTGTCAGGGGTTAATTCAGCCCCCATATTTAATGAAACCAAATCTTTATAAGTCAGGTTTGGATTCTTATTGGTAAGTATGGACCAATTTTGCATCAGAAAATCGGCACCTAACATGAATTGTTTAGTTTTTGCAAAAGTGAAACCAAACCCAAAACTCGTAGGATAGTCCACTGTGCTCTTAGCACCGGTTGTATCAATAATTACATTTTTTAATTCCCCATAATGGATTTCCTGATAATAACTTTCATCATAATTGCCTTCATTTTTTGTTGTACCGGCCAATGTGTCTGTAGTTGCATTTAGTTTTGTCTTGTTTTCAAAAACAGCCCCTAATGTTAACGAATAGTCTTTACCTATGGGTTGTGTGTATTGAACACCGTAATTGAACATTACATTATAAAGGTATTGTTTGACTGACATTTTAGTATTATCGGTATATGGATAATTATCGGTAAAAACTACGGTAGTTGTTTTGTTTATTGGTCCAAAAACAAATGAGGTATTAATTCCTACTGAAAGTCTTTTGGTTAAGCGAAAGGAGTTCCCCCAATATACCTTACTTAATCCTCCGGAACCTTTAAAGTAAGTATCTATTTGTCCTACAATGGAGTCATAGGTGCTCGACATTAAGGTATAATCTACTTTACTGGAAGGAGCCAGGCCAAAGCTTGTTGCCCAAAGCTTATTAACCAAAAATCCTAAAGCAAGATAATCGATTTGTACATCTGATTTTTTAACTGCTCCCAAATTTGATTCAATATTATTAAAGCCAGCACTCATGCCCATTTCATAAATTACAATCATGGTATCTAAAGCATTGTATGAGGCGGGATTAATATTATTTAAGTGGGAATTGGTACGCAATCCTATTCCAATATTTCCCATAGCCTTCGATTGGCCAAATCCTCTGCCTGAATTGTCTCCAAAGCCAAACTGGGAATAGGGTGAATTTACCTGTGAAAAACCAGTTGTAGTAACTAATATTAATAAAGTCAAGCTTAGTAAGCCAAAAATTCTTTTACTCATTATATGTAAGTATTCTATTGAGCCCTTTCGGGATTAAAAATGAATCTGCAAATATGGGATATTTTATTTTTTTATCAAACAAATAAGAATAACCTCCGGTAAGAACTATTTTTAACTGGGGATATTGCTCTATATAACGAGCAATATAGCCGTTTATTTCATATAAAATTCCATTTTGCACTCCACTTTCAATGGCTGTTTCTGTTGAATTACCTATGGAGGCTACTTCTTCAACCGGTTTGCAAAGCGGTAATTTTCCTGTAAATTGGTGCAACGACTTATAACGCAGTTCAGGTCCAGGAGATATTATTCCCCCTTCAAATTCGCCTTTGCTGCTAATAAAATCAATTGTAATTGCTGTTCCTATATCTATAATAAGAATTGGATAATCGTAAAATAACTCATTGGCAGCTACTGCACCGGCAATCCTATCTTTTCCAAGGGTATGAGGGGTTAAGTAATTGATTTTTATTGGAATTGGAGTGTTATGAGTTAGTTCCATTAAATGGAACTCCGAGGGCAATAATTTTCTGAGCTCAGTGGTTTCTATTCCTCTTGTATCAGAAAAAATGCCTCTTTTCAACTTATATTCGGTTGCTAAATTCTGTAAAACTGATGGATTAAATTTCTGATATTGAGCATGAAACTCTAGTTTCGAATCATTAAAAATGCACACTTTGTATTGCGTATTGCCTACATCAATAACCAAATTCATAATTTACAGTTGCTATTTATTTATTAATCCAAGAAGGTGGTTAAAGAAAAGGATATTTAAAACAAGTCCATCTTTGGAATTCATGGTTAACCGAACGGAATAAATATTTTTTCCTTCGCCTAAAGTCCATTGCCTATCAAGATACCCCTTATTATAATCTGATTCATCATTTTCAGTCCATTCAGCCCTGTTTTCATCATCACCCCCATAAATTTCGGCCAATTTGTAAATTAGCTTTTTAATTGTGGGTAACTTAATATTTCCTGCTTCCGCCGGAAAACGGACGTTAATATGATTACTGCCTATAATATTCTTTTTATCATTAAAGACCCTAAAAACAACTTTAGTGAATAGTCCCAATTCAATCTGCGGAAGTATTTTTTCATATTCAATCATAAAAACTCCCTCTTTTTCATCACCCGATACTTCTATGTAATCTTCTTCGAAAAAGAAAGTAGTTAAATCAAATGTAAATAGTTCGGTAATATTTTTAGGGCTTTTAAAAAATCCAACTTTTGACATAATAGTAGTATTCAAATTTTCAATGCCAAAAGTAGTAATTATTTATTTCACCAAATGCTATCAGTCTTATTTTTCAATTAATTACGATAATTTACTTATTCTTGTTTAAGCGTCAGTTTTTCTAAAGTTTGCAAGGCTTTTTCAACGGTTAAAACAGCATCAACGGTTAAGGTGAGTTTATTATTTTTCTCCTGCATCCGGCAGTTCGAAGGATATTTTTGAATGCTTAACATAATGTTATGAAATATGGGCGAATGGTAAAACAAGGAATTGTCATTTGAAATGAAATAGGCTGTTAATTTGCCATTTTTAAGCAGGATACGTTCCATTCCCAATTGAATAGCCAACCATCGGAGGCGCACTACTTTAAATAATTCGTGCGTTGGCTTAGGCATTGGACCAAAGCGGTCGATCAATCCGTTTTCAAATTTTTGCAATTCCTCTTCAGTCTCAATAGCATCAAGCTTTCGATATAAATTAATACGTTCAGGGATATTTTCAACGTAATCGTCGGGAAACAGCAACTCCATGTCGGTGTCAACAAAACAATCACTCACAAAACGCATTTTCGAAAGTTCTTCCGGTGAATGATCCATTGAGGTATCGGTTGAGTCAGAATAAATATCTTTCAGTTCGTTTTGCTTCAATTCAATTAAAGCTTCGTCCAATATTTTTTGATAAGCCTCAAAACCTAAATCACCAATAAATCCGCTTTGTTCGGCACCCAATAAATTACCAGCTCCCCGAATATCTAAATCTTGTAAGGCAATATTGAATCCGCTTCCCAATTCTGAAAAATCTTCAATGGCTTTTAAACGGCGTCTGGCTTCATTGGTGAGCAAGGTTTCAGGGGGAGCTAATAAATAACAAAAAGCTTTCTTATTGGATCTGCCCACCCGACCCCGCAACTGGTGCAAATCGCTCAACCCATAATTTTGCGCCTGATTAATAATAATGGTATTGGCGTTGGGTATATCGAGTCCCGATTCAATAATTGTTGTGGCGACTAATACATCATATTTCCCATCAATGAAATCGAGCATAATAGTTTCCAGATTTTTCCCTTCCATTTGGCCGTGAGCAATGCTAACTCTGGCTTTTGGACATAGTTTTAGGATAAGGGCTGCAATATCATTTAAGCTATTCACCCTATTGTGGAGAAAAAAAACCTGCCCGTTCCGATTAAGTTCGTAGGTAATGGCTTCTTCTATTATAGGTTCGTTGAACGTGTGCAATTCGGTAAGAATGGGTTGACGGTTGGGTGGAGGAGTATTAATAATTGATAAATCGCGGGCTCCCATTAGCGAGAATTGTAATGTTCGAGGTATAGGCGTGGCTGTAAGGGTTAAGGTATCTACATTCGTTTTTAGCTGTTTGAGTTTTTCTTTTACCGTTACCCCAAATTTTTGTTCTTCATCCACTATTAGCAAACCTAAATCCTTAAATGCAATTTCTTTACCCACCAATTTATGAGTACCAATCAGGATATCAATTTCACCTGTTTTAATTTTTTTTATCACCTCAGTCTGATCTTTACTTTTTCGCAAACGGCTTAAGTAGTCCACCTTACACGGAAAATCTTGCAACCGTTCCGAAAAAGTTTTAAAATGTTGCAACGCAAGTATTGTTGTGGGAACCAGCACGGCAACTTGCTTGTTATCGGCTACAGCCTTAAATGCTGCCCGTATGGCAATTTCAGTTTTGCCAAAACCCACATCACCACAAATTAGTCTATCCATAGGCATTATGTTTTCCATGTCGGCTTTTACTGCTTTTGTGGCCTTAAGCTGATCAGGCGTATCTTCGTAAAGGAACGATGCCTCCAGCTCTTGATTCATAAATGAGTCGTTTGAAAATGCGAATCCTTTGAGAGCCTTGCGTTCAGCATATAGCTTAATTAAATCTTTCGCAATATCTTTTACTTTGTTTTTTGTTTTTGCTTTCAGGTTTTGCCAAACGGCGGAACCAAGCTTATGCACCATAGGTTGGTCGGTGTCTTTTCCTTTGTACTTCGAAATACGGTGCAGCGAGTGAATACTTACAAACAACACATCGTTATCGCGATATATCAGTTTTATGGTTTCCTGATATTTACCATTTATTTCAACCTTATTTAATCCTCCAAATTTGCCAATACCATGGTCAATATGTACAACATAGTCACCCGGATGCAAATTGGTAAGTTCAGCAATAGTAAGCGATTCGCGTTTAGTAAATCCGGTTCTTATAGTAAACTTGTGGAACCTTTCAAATATCTGATGATCAGTAAAACAGGTAATTTTCAATTGGTTATCAATAAAACCTTCGTTCAGTGTTTGGTTTATTGATTGGAAATGGGCTTTTGTTTCTCTATCATGAAAAATGGCAGCAAGGCGCTCTATCTGCTCTTTGTTACTGGAAAGAATGAAATTCTGATAGCCAAGTTTTTCATATTCGTTCCAACAAGTAGCCAGTAAATCAAAGTTTTTTCGAAGGGATGGTTGCAGCGTGGTGTTAAAATTAGCCAAAGGCAGGGAACCATAATAGGAGGCATTTCCAAATTCAAGAACACTCTTTTTTGAAAGGTTGTCCAATAATTCAGCACCATTGATAGTTGATTCAACTAATTTTTTTAGATCTACAGACCCTACATGCTCTTCATTCTTTGTATTTTCAATTATTTGGTCAATTCTTTGGCAGCAAAATGGGAGGTCGTTGAATACAAAAGTGGTAGTTTCATTTAAAAAATTTAGCACCGAAATACGCGGTTCATCTTCCAAATTCTCCTGTATATTGGGTATGATGGTAACTTTTTTAGGATTGCTTTTTGTAAGTTGGCTTTCCAGATCAAATATCCGTATGGAATCAATAATATCACCAAAAAAGTCAAGTCGAAACGGATCCTCACCGGCAAAAGAAAAAACATCAATCAAACTTCCCCTAACGGCGTATTGTCCTGGCGCATAAACAAAATCGGAGCGCACAAATTCATATTCAGTGAGCAATTCAATCACAAAATCCATCGATAAGGCATCCTCTTTTTCTATGGTAAAGGTATTTGAAAGAAGCCGTTCAGGAGTTATTACCTTTTCCATTATAGCCTCCGGATAAGTTACCACGACAATTTTTTCAGAGGAATTACTGATTTTATTTAACACCTCAGTCCGTAATAGTATGTTGGCACTGTCGGTACGGCCATATTGCATCGAACGTTGATAGGAAGAAGCCAGAAATTCAACTCGTTCATCACCCAAAATGACTTGCAAATCGTTATAAAAGTAAGCCGCTTGTTCTTTGTCAGTTAACGTAATGAGCATATTTTTATGGCCTTGCATAAAAATTGTTCCCAGCACTGTGGCTGACGATGAACCCTTGAGCCCGCTAATAAAAATTTTTTGATTGTGAGTAAGTGCGGAGGCAATATTCTCTATTTCAGGAAGCGTTCGGTACTTTTTTGTAATCTCAGATATATTCAAAATTCAATAATTTAACGATGCGCAAATTTAGGATAAAAAAAAAAGCCACGGCTAAAACCATGGCTTTTTGTATCATATTTGGATTGAATTATTCTTTTTCTTCCTCATTTTCATCAATTCCAATCAGGTTAATTGGAATCTTTTTCAGTTTCGCATAAATTTCACCTTCCGATAAAATATCATCGTCATCGTAGTTATAATACCATTTAATTTCAATGCTGCTTCCCGATTTGTAGAACTCCTCAAGTTTTGTCAGAATCAGTGATACCATTTTGGCCGAGGCAGAATTCAGATAATCTAACTTGAAATTGATGACCACGGGATCATGGATTTTTCCTATATTTTGGTCAATCCATTGCAAAACGGGTTCATAAGTCTTAACTACATTTTCAGGCAACGATCGTCCTGAAATTTCATAAACGCCATTAATTGGATCAAAAATAATCTGAGGTGTCTTTGTGGTCCTATCAATAATTAGAGGAGTAATGTGGTTCATTGTTTTTATTTTTGGAAAAACTGTTACAAGATAATAAAAAAATAGATGCTACCGGCTAAATTTATTTCTCCCTTTTTTAGGGATAGGATTGGTGCGGTTATTTAGGTTTCGTACTGTTATATAACCTATTACACTCACCAAAATTGAGCCTATTACACTAAATATGCCTATGAGTGCAAATAGCCAAAAACCAACTGTTTCTGTAGCTTTTGCGTTATTCAGCTCATTAAATTCACGATTGAGTGTATAAGTTACGAAAATTGTGACGGTTATATATATTATGTTTGAAATGAGGATTAAAGTTCGACTATTGGTTAAATAGTACCAAAGTAATGATAGTAAAAGCATAGGAATAAAAAATGCAATATTAATTGTACTAATTTGCTTTTGCAGCATTTGAAATTTAGCAGGCATTAGTTCTGATGATACGGAGTTTTTAAGTAAGCTATACGCCTGATAGTTAAGGTTTATTAAAACAACCAAGGCAATTATACAGAAAAGTAAAAACAAAGTAATTGTAACCTTTTTTTTATCCATCGAAACCTAATAATTAGTGTAAAAGTGCATGCAAAGGTACAAACATTTTTTTGCCAAATTATCGAAAATAAATTTTTGTTGATTGTTTGATTGGCTTATTTAGAAAATGAACTACTTATAAAATTAGATGTTGTTTACTGCTATTTTAATTTGGTTTAAAGCCTTTTCAACAATAGCTTTCGGACAGCCAACATTAATTCTGATGAACCCTTCACCTCCAGTACCAAACATACTTCCCTCATTGATAGCAACTTTTGCTTTCTGAATAAAAAATTCATTGAGTTCCTTTGAATTCATTTTCAGTGCACGGCAATCAATCCATAACAAATAGGTCGATTCTGGAACAATGAGTTTCAAAATTGGAATTTCATTTTTTAAATAATTATCTAAAAAAGCGATGTTGTTTTTAAGGTACGCTAATAACTCGTTTAACCAGGGCTCCCCTTGTTCGTAGGCTGCAATCAATGCTTCCGTCCCAAAAATATTACCCATGTGCAAATGCGGTATGTGCAACCCTTTATTGAATTTTTTGAGCATTTCAGCATTTTGAGTAATCACAAACGAAGTGGTTAAACCGGCAACATTAAATGTTTTACTATGCGACATTACCGTTATTGTTTTTTCACCTATTTCTTTATTCAAACTGGCAAATGGGATGTGCTTTGAAGGTGAAAACACAATGTCGGCATGTATTTCATCGGAAATTACCATCATATTATTGGCTAAACATAATTCTGCCAATTGCTCTAACTCATTCCTTTTCCAAACGCTCCCCCCGGGATTATGCGGATTACAAAGGAGAAGCATCTTTACGTTGGGTGAAAGTTTTGATTTAAAATCATCAAAATCAATAGTCATTCTACCATTTTCTAATTTTAATTGATTGTAAATCACTTTCCGACCGGTACTTATGATGGTTTGGAAAAACGGAAAATACACGGGTGATTGAATAATCAGCGAATCTCCCGGTTCGGTCAGGTTTTCAATGGCAATAGAAAAACCCGCAACAACTCCCGGACTAAATGAGATCCATTCTTTTTTTATTTCCCAATCGTGTCTTTTCTGCATCCAATTTACAATGCTGTTAAAAAAACGGTCGGTGCGAATGGTATAGCCAAAAATCTCATGTTCAAGCCTTTTTTTAATTGCATCAACAATACAAGGGGGCGATTTGAAATCCATGTCCGCAACCCACATAGGCAGGCATTCTTCAGCATTTAAAAATAATTTCATGCCGTCATGTTTTACACAATCGGTGTTTTGCCGGTCAATTATTTCATCAAAATCAAAACTCATAATCTTTTTCCTATTAAAATTGGTTGCATTTAACCCGCTTTATTCATACCTGAGCACAGCGAAAGGTGTGAATGTGCGAGGAGAATTGGGTTGCAAAGCGGGAACCGAACAAAGTGAGCTCACGCAAGTAAACCCCT
>DYQV01000379.1 GCA_020719105.1 Rikenella microfusus | reverse complement strand
CCATCGCACATTCACACCTTTCGCTGTGCTCAGGTATGAATAAAGCGGGCTAAGACAGTGTAGAATCAATTTTTAAAAAACAGAAATAACTAGTAACATCATGAAAAAAATCAGCAAACTACTTACGATAATCCTTTTAGGCGGAATGCCTATGTTCCTTATAGCTCAAGAAGATGGAGTAAAGAAAATTGAGCAGGATATGGAAAACTTCAAAAAACAATATCAGCAGGGTTTTGAAGATTTCAAGCGTAAAAGAGAAGAGCAGATTCGGCTCATGGAAAAGGAATATCAGGACTATTACAATGAATTAACTGGTTTAAAGAATTATTACACATCGAAAAAAGATACCTCCAAAGCTAATTGTGTGGCGGAGATTATCGACTATGAAAAAAGCATTTGTAAAGCAACCGATAAAAACATACAGATAACTGAAAAAGTAGTTATTGAAAACGAAGCAGAAGCCAGTGCAGTAAAGGCATCCGTGCAAGAAACACAGGCTGAAATAAACATCCCAATACCCCCGGTTCAAAATACAGCACCTGCCGCTGAACTCGTGAAACCCACCGAAACTACCTTTGTACCCCTAACTGACGAAGGAGATAACGTGCCCAATATTACCCCCTTGCCAAAACCAAAGGCTATTGTAACATCACCCTTTGGAGAAAGGCTCCATCCGATTCTTAAAGTGCGAAAAATGCATACAGGAATGGATTTTGGAACCGGAATGGATGCCGAAATTTATGCTGCTGCCAATGGTAAGGTTACTCTGGCAAAATATAGCAAAACCTATGGCGATTATATAATTGTAGAGCATAAAAATGGGTATTCCACGGTGTATGCACATCTTAACAAATACTTGGTAAAATTGGGCGATGTGGTTAAAAAAGGACAGGTTATTGGTTTAACCGGAACCACCGGCCGTAGCACTGGTCCACACTTACATTACGAAGTGCGCATAAACGGAACTCCAGTGAATCCTGCGGGTTATTTGTCGTACCTTAAATAAGATAACTAATTTAAAGCCTATTAGTATAATTAGCAATTCAAAATAAAAACATAAAAACACTCCTATGAAGCATTTATTTTACAGCCTATTTATTGCATTTTTACTCTATTGTTCTAAAGATAGTGAAGCCCAAAATACATTCAACAAAGGGGTAAACCTTACGGGTTGGTTTGGAACCAGCAGTGCACAGTCGATACCTTTTAATAAGTTCACCAAAAAAGATTTGGAAAATATTAAAAGCTTGGGTTGCGATGTTATCCGATTGCCCATAAACCTACATTATATGACCAGTGGTGCACCCGATTATGTGGTGGATACCCTGCTCCTTTTCTATCTTGATCAGGTAGTGGCCTGGACCCATGAATTGGGATTAAAACTCATCCTTGATAACCATACCATAGATGGGACCGATTTACTTACCGTGGAAGTTCCTTTAACGAAAATTTGGCCACAAATGGCTCAACATTTCAAAGATAAGCCCACATCGGTAATTTATGAAATTCTGAACGAACCCCGTACCTCGGTTAACGATTGGGCAAGAATTCAAAAAACAGTTCTGGACACCATCCGAACCATTGACCCCATTCATACAGTAATGGTTACCGGAACCGACTGGGGCGGTATTTCTGGTTTAACCAAACTGGTTCCACTTGCCGATACCAACCTGATTTATTCCTTCCATTTTTACGACCCGTTCCTTTTTACCCATCAGGGTGCTTCCTGGCCAAGCCCTTCAATGGTTGATTTGGGCAACGTTCCTTTTCCTTATGATGAAGCTCGTATGCCTGAATGTCCGGCTTCGCTTAAAGGAACTTGGGTGGAAAACAGCCTTAAATATTATTACAAAACCGAAGGCACGGCAGCTCAACTAAAAAGCACACTTGACCTAGCCATTGCATACGGTACAAAAAACAACGTAAAAGTATATTGCGGCGAATTGGGTGTATTTATACCCAATAGCCCGGAGGCCGACCGGGTAGAATGGTATAAAACAGTTACCGGTTATTTAACCGGAAAGTCAATACCCTGGACCATGTGGGATTATCAGGGAGGTTTTGGACTATTCAATAAAGGTTCGAATGAAATATTTGAATACGATTTAAACAGGCCTTTAGCAGAGGCAATGGGATTTTCCTTACCTCCGTATCAGGAATATGTCCTTATACCCGATTCGGTAGGTTTTACTATTTATACCGATTTTATGGGCGAAAATATTCAATATGGAGCAATGCCGGGTGGTGTAGTCAGCTTGTTTTCAACCGATGCTCACGATGGCATGTTTGCAGTTTATATGGCAGAAACACCGCAATACGGAGCCCTCGATTTCGATTTTAAATTCACTAAGGATTTGTCGATTCTTCGTGCATCAAATACAAACATAACCCTATGGGTAAAAGGTTCATCAAATGCAGCTACCTTGGTACTCCGTTTTTTAGATACTAAAACCGCTGAAACTGGTGACCACCCATGGAGAATGGATTACACTTTGAATTCAACAAATGAAGGTCCATTTGATGGAAGTTGGCATCAGGTAGTCATTCCACTTAAAAAATTTCAGGATGTCGGCTCCTGGGATAATGCCTGGTTTCCATCACAAAATAAATTTGATTGGAAAGCTGTGGATAAATTCCAATTAGTAGCTGAACATATGGCTCTGACCGGAAAAGAATTCTGGTTCGACGATATTGAAATAATAAAAGGTATAGCTGATCCGATAGGAATTGGAGACATTAATTTATCAAAAGGTGTGAGCCTATACCCCAATCCAGCAGCCTCGGAATTGCATATCCATGTTTTAAATCCCGAGGTAGGAATGCTTGAGGCAACAGTTTTTGACCTTACCGGTAAAATTATAAAATCATTATATTCAGGAATGAGTATGATTGGTGAGCAGGAATTGCTTTGGGACTTAACCAACAAATCGAACGAATTTGTTTCGAATGGAATTTACATTTGCAAAATCGTATTCAATAACAAAGAGGTAAACCAAAAAATATCGGTACTAAAATAACCCGGGATTGTTTTATTAACCCGGATTATTCATTAATAATCCTGACGATTAAGCTACACCTCAA
>DYQV01000378.1 GCA_020719105.1 Rikenella microfusus | reverse complement strand
CCAATTTTGAGGAGGAGCTTTATCGTCAGGATTATTCTTGAATAATCCGGGTTAGATTAATATAAAGGGAAAGGTGTGTAAAAATTAATCTGCTGGCAGTCACCCAATCAAATTTATTTCAATTACAACTATAGATGAGATTAATTTGTAAAGTTCTGTTGGAAAAACAATTAGTTGTTTTTCCAAAATTCATCGTATTCCGGATTGTTTTCCCATTCCCAAGTTGGAATAAGTATTGAAGAGTGTGCTATTTGTTTTTTTGAAGAAGAGACGGAATTTTTTTTGGAAGTAGCATTTCTTTTTTTATCAGAAGTATTTTTTTCTAATTGATTTAATTCGTTGTTCATAGCTTTTAAAAATATATTACGGCACAAAATTAGAAATAATTCATCGGGTAGGGGGTTAATTGGCTCAAAAAGCAGTGATAAAAGTAGGGGTTTTGTGCAAACGAATGCAGAATAGCAAAGGGTAAGATGTTGTTTTATGAAATCTGGCTCCAGTTAAATTCGTATTTCCACTTTTGTTCCATTATTTTCCTTAGTACAAAATTTTGTGGTTCGCCTAGGTTCGGATCTACCGATAAGATATCTTCGGCAACCTGGCGTGCAACAGTGAGTATTTGAGCATCACGTCCCAAGTTTGCAATTTTCAAGTCAATAGGGAGGCCACTTTGCTGGGTTCCTTCAATGTCACCAGGACCTCGGAGTTTCAAATCAACTTCTGATATTTCAAAACCATCGTTGGTTTCAACCATGGTCTTGATGCGGGTTTTACCGTCGGTTGTTAATTTGTATCCAGTCATTAGAATGCAATAGGATTGATCGGCTCCTCTGCCAACCCGGCCGCGGAGTTGATGCAGTTGGGAAAGTCCAAACCTTTCGGCACTTTCAATTACCATAACCGATGCATTGGGTATATTTACACCTACTTCAATAACTGTTGTGGCAATCATAATCTGGGTTTGCTTCCTCACGAATAAATCCATTGCTTTATCCTTTTCTTCTGGTTTCATTTTACCATGTACCACGCTAATAGCAAATTTTGGTGCTGGAAAAGCTCTTGAAATGCTCTCCAATCCGTCTTCCAAATCTTTATAATCTATGGCTTCCGATTCCCTTATCAATGGATATACGATATAAATTTGTCGGCCCAATTCAATTTGTTCTTTTATAAAGCCAAAGACCCGTAGTCGTTTAGCATCATTATAATGCAACGTTTTAATGGGTTTACGGCCGGGAGGCAGCTCATCAATCACGGAAACATCTAAATCGCCATACAATGTCATAGCTAAGGTGCGCGGTATAGGAGTGGCGGTCATTACCAATATGTGAGGTGGCTGCACATTTTTTTTCCAAAGTTTAGCCCGTTGTGCTACTCCAAAACGATGCTGCTCATCAATTACTACCATTCCCAAGTTTTTAAATTGCACCGGATCTTCTAAAAGGGCATGGGTTCCAATAAGTATTTTGCATTCGCCATTTTGAAGGGCTGCATGCAAGGTTTTTCGCTTGCTTTGTTTGGTCGTTCCGGTTAAAAGTTCCACAGTTAATCCTATAGGAATTACCCATTCCGAAATAGTTTGGAAATGTTGATTGGCCAATATTTCAGTAGGAGCCATTATGCAGGTTTGAAACCCATTATCGATGGCTAAGAGCATGGTCATTAAGGCTACTAAAGTTTTTCCGCTACCAACATCACCTTGGAGCAGGCGGTTCATTTGTTTGCCGGTATTGGTGTCAATCCGTATTTCGCGAAGTACTTTTTTTTGTGCATGGGTAAGTTCAAAGGGCAGAATTTCATTGAAGAACCGATTGAAATAGTCACCAACCCGTTCAAATCGGTAACCACCAAAATGAGTAGTACGGTAATGCTTTAGGCGCAATATTTTTAGTTGGATGTAAAACAGTTCCTCAAATTTTAACCGAAACTGTGCAATCTGAAGATTATCCTGACTTAAAGGTAAATGTACGTTATAAAGTGCATCGTATAGATTCAATAATTTGTGTTTTTCAATTAAATATGCGGGTAACGTTTCAGTGAGCTTGTCTTTTAGCAAAGGCAGAAGACTCATTTGCATGTTATGGATGGCTTTCGAATTGATGTATTTTGCTTTCATCTTTTCTGTGGTATTGTAAAAAGCCAACCAATTGTAATCCAATTTTTCATTGAATTTAGCCAATTCCTCCAATTCAGGATGAGTAATATTTAACGCTCCGTTAAACTCTGTTGGTTTGCCAAAAACCACATAGTGTATATTTAATTTGATGCGGTCTGCTATCCATTTTATTCCCTGAAACCACACTAATTTTATAGTTCCTGTTCCATCGCTGAGTACAGCCGTCATGCGTTGTTTGCGTTTTTCACCTGCAACTTCAAAGTGAATAATTTTTCCTTTAATTTGGATGTAATTCATTTCAGCATCCAATTCGCTGATGGTATAAAATTTTGTGCGGTCGAGGTATCGGTAAGGGAAATAATAAACCAAATCGCCAAATGTTTTTATGCCCAATTCACTGGCCAGTGTATTGGCTTTATCTGGGCCAACACCCTTTAAATAGGTAATATTATCGTCGAGAATGGATGCCATGTTTATTATTAGATATTCAAAAATGAGAAAAAAAATGGACTAACCGGTGAAGTTTGTAAAAGTATTTAAATATAATATCCAGCAAGTTTGTACATGCTGGATTTTTATTCGGCGAATGGCAGGGTGATTATTTATTTTCTGCAAATGCTTTTGCAGTGAGTCAGAAAAACAATGCTAAGTGCGAATAAAATAATTTTAACCCTGAGTCCGCTCCGAAAAGTCATCCGATGAATCAATTATTAAAATCGGAGATTATATTTAACTGGTAATCTGCTAATTAGAAATTCATCGGATGACTAATTTGGGGTTTTTTAGCTTTTCGGAGTGGATTCAACCCTTTTCATGATTATTTTTTTATATTTGATTTTAATTAAAAGCTATTAAGTTTTGCATTACTCTGAATTCGTATCAAACCATCTTATAAAACCAATTTTCAGTTCTATTAGCTAAATTAACCCGCTTTATTCATACCTGAGCACAGCGAAAGGTGTGAATGTGCGATG
>DYQV01000377.1 GCA_020719105.1 Rikenella microfusus | reverse complement strand
AATTGGTTCAGTTTTAGTTTCAATTAATAAATATGGGATAAGTTTTGGTACCATGTATAGAGTTCTATTTATTTTAATAAACTAAACAAAAAAGAAAGCTGAATGGCATAAATAAAGTAACAATATTTTGAGTGAAGAAATAATTTATTGCTTCAAATTGTGTTTAATTTGTAACTAATTACCCTGCTATTCGACAAATTTTAATTAGTATTCAAATTTAACCAGAGAAATGATGAACGTAAAACAATTATTCGTAATCCTATCCTTTTTATTTTCTGCAACCGGGATATGCTGGGCTCAAGAAGCCAGTAATTTAGAAAAGCTACCACTAAATCCAAATGTACGCTACGGAAAATTAGCCAATGGATTGACCTATTATGTTCTTCACAACGAAGAGCCGAAAGATAGGGCCAGTTTTTATATTGTCCAGAATGTAGGTGCCATTCTCGAAAACGATGATCAAAATGGGTTGGCTCATTTTTTAGAGCACATGGCATTTAATGGCACAAAGAATTTTCCTGAAAAAGGAATACTAAACTATCTGGAGAAATATGGGGTGGCTTTTGGTAGAAATATTAATGCCTATACAAATGTTGATGAAACAGTTTACAATTTGAGCAATGTACCGACTACTAATGAAAATTTGATTGATTCCACGTTGCTTATTCTTCACGATTGGAGCGACTTTTTATTACTTACCGATGAAGAAATAAACAACGAACGCGGAGTAATTCACGAAGAATGGCGCACCCGACGTTCTGGGCAAATGCGATTGTATTTAGAAACACGCAAATATATTTTTCAAGGTTCAAAATATGCTGAACGTGATGTAATTGGTAACCTCGATGTGATTGACAAATTTGATCCTAAAGTTATCCGCGATTTTTATCATGATTATTACCGTACCGATTTGCAAGCTATAATTGTAGTTGGCGATTTGGATGCTGCAAAAATAGAAGACAAAATTAAAAATATGTTTTCACCTATTGCGGCCATTGAAAATCCAAAAGAGCGCACTTATTTTGAAGTTCCTGGTAATACGGAACCAATTGTTGGTGTAATTACTGATCCGGAAGCTGGAACTATCAGCTTTTCCTATTATTGCAAACATAAAGCAACTCCATTTAATGAAAAAGATTTGACTTATTATAGGCAAGGATTGGTTGAGGAATTGTACTCACAAATGATAGGGACCCGTTTTGAAGAAATGGTTCAAACAGGCAATCCGCCTTTTATAAGTGCCTATGCAGCCTATTATAATATGGTTCGGCTTATGAATGTTTATAATGTTGGAGTAACCTTAAAAGAAGACAATATTGCAGGTGGTATTGAAGCGGCTATGACTGAAAATGAGCGTTTACGCCAATATGGTTTTGTTGGCAGTGAAATGGAGCGTGCAAAAATATCGTTACTAAGCGAATTTGAGAAAAAATATAAAGAACGCAACAAGCAGATGAATGATCGGTTGGTTCGGGAATTACAAATGAATTTTTTGATTAACGAACCTGCTCCGGGAATTGAATTAGAATATAAAATAGTACAACAATTGCTTCCAACTATTTTAATTGAAGAAATAAATACCCTAGCAAAACTATGGAATACCGATACCAATCAGATATTCATTGTGTCGGGACCAGAAAAAGAAGGATTGGTATATCCCTCCAAAGAGCAAATTATAGAAATTGCCAACAAAGTGAAAAATATGGAGTTAAAACCTTATGAAGATAAAGTAATTAATGAACCCTTAGTTACTGTTGATTTGAAAGGTTCAAAAATTAGCAAAGAAAATTCGTTGAAGGAATTTGGAGCAACTGAATATATTTTGAAAAATGGGGTTAGAGTAGTAATGAAATCTACCGATTATAAAGAAAACGAAATTTTAATGAATGTTTTTAGTATGGGTGGAAGTTCTTTATATCCAGCAAATGATTTGCCATCGATACAAATGATAAGCAATTTTATGGGCGCTTTTGGTTTGGGTAAATTCGACCAAATGAGTCTGCAAAAACTCTTAACCGGAAAAATTGTATCCATTTCACCTAGTATAGGCGATTTAAGCGAGGGATTGCAAGGCAGTTCATCAATTCAGGATTTTGAAACATTATTACAACTTACTTACCTGCAATTGGAACAACCTCGATTTGATGAAGATGCTTTTAATGCTCTAAAATCAAGATATGTGGCTTATGTAGCTAATTTAGATGCCGATGTTAATAAAGCTTTTAGGGATTCCGTTGCAATGGTAGGAACTAATTATAATGAACGAACGGTTTTATTCAATTCTCAAAACATTCAAAAAATTGATTTTGAAACAATTAAACGAGTTTATAACAACCGTTTTGCTGATGCAACCAACTTTACTTTTGTTTTTGTAGGAAATATTGATTCCGAGAAAATGAAGCCCTTGATTGAAAAATATTTGGGAAGCTTGGCCCCGGAGAAACGGAATGAGACTTGGAAAGACAATGGAATAGGTTATCCGGCAAATGGCACCCAAAAACACTTTCAAAAAGCTATGGAAACCCCCAAAACTTCAATCTATATTAAACTCCACGGTAATATGAAATACAATGCTACCAATCGTATTTTAATGGATATGGTAGCCGAACTACTCGATAAAAGATATACCGATGTAATTCGTGAAGCAGAAGGTGGATCTTATGGTGTATCAGTGCGAGGTAGTTTAACTCATTTTCCAAAAGAGGAATATAGTTTACTGATAGCTTTTGATACCGATCCGATTAAAGCAGAAAAACTGAAAGGAATTGTTTATGCTGAAATGGATTCGCTTTATCTGAAAGGAGTTCAGCCAGAAGATTTGAACGAAGCTATCAAGAATTTCATTAAGGTTCGTCAGGAAAATCTTCGCAAAAACAACTATTGGGTAAGTGCCTTGGTAAACTATTATCAGCACAATGAAATAATTGTGGTACCTGATGCCTATGAAGACATTGTAAATAGAATTACCACCGAGCAGGTGGAAGCATTTACAAAAGAATTTATGCAGAAAGCCGGCAAATTTGAAGTGGTAATGAGTCCAGCACAATAAAATATTTCCTTGATATATTGGAGGCTGTCTAAAAAGAATATT
>DYQV01000376.1 GCA_020719105.1 Rikenella microfusus | reverse complement strand
TTTTTCATTTTTTTGTATTATTGGGAAGTTTAACTCACTTTTTAGCCATATATTTTTGCATTAACTGAGATTGATTTTATTATCCGGATGTACTTTTTTAAAAGTTATCCAATACTCCTTAATGGTTCGCTTCATATCTTTTCGTAACATCAATATTCCAAACAGGTTAGGTAAGGTCATCAATGCCACAGTTATTCCGGCAAGGGTCCATACTATGGTAGTATCAATAAATGAGGCAATAAAAAAAGCCAACACATAAAAAATCCGGTAGTAAAGTACCGATCCTGTTCCAAACAAGTAGGTCATGGCCCTATCGCCATAATATGACCAGGATATGACCGTTGAAAAAGCAAATAACAAAATGCCAATTGCCAGAATGTATTTACCCCAACGTCCCAAAATACTGCGTGAAAATGCTTCGGAAGTAAGCGGTGCACTATGTAAAAGAGATTTGCCGGTTAATTCAATTACCTCTCCATTCATTTGAAGTAGGGGAGCGCCATTTGATACTTTAATAGTTCCGGAATAGGGCAAATCGTGATACGTTACTTTTATATTCTCAGCAAAAGAGCGTGCATGAATAATAGTATTTCCTGAAATAATTTCCCCTTCGGAAACAGTGAGGTCTCCATTATATAATGCAATATCCCCTTTTTTTGCAAAATAGGTATTCAATTGTTGTAAATCAGCTTTGCTATTTACATCAAAATGCGTTGCCAAAACTATAATATCAGCACTTTGAAAAATGTTTTGGTGCTTTTCGTTCCAAACTCCCGATGACAATAAAACCATTCCCGTAAGGAAACAAATGATAATGGTATCGATAAATGGCTCTAAGATAGCTACCATGCCCTCCGAAACCGGATCGTGAGCTTTTGCCGCAGCATGGGCAATAGGAGCCGAACCTTGTCCTGCCTCATTTGAAAACAATCCCCTATTCACTCCTCTGTTAAATGCAAAAGCAAAGGTTGCTCCTAAAAAACCACCTGTAGCAGCGGTTCCGGTAAACACATCGGCAAATATTGAAATAAATGAGGGTATTATGTTTTCATAATTAGTTATAATAACAGCCAAAGCTCCAAATAGGTAGATAAACGCCATGACGGGAACTAGCTTTTCAGTTACTTTTGCAATGCGATGGATTCCGCCAATAATTATAAATGCCAATATAACAGCAAGTATAGCTCCTGTTGCCAAATGTGGAATTCCAAAAGTTGAATTTACGGCATTGGAAATGCTATTTATCTGAGGAAAATTTCCCGTACCAAATGAACTTAAAACGGTGGCTATGGCAAATATAGCCGCCAGCCATTTCATGTTCAATTTATTTTTCATGTAATACATAGGTCCACCGGCCACCGTTCCATCCTTGGCAATTTCACGGTATTTGTGCGAAAGGGTAACCTCTACAAATTTTGTGGTCATACCCAGCATGGCTGTAATAAGCATCCAAAATAGTGCAGCAGGCCCTCCCAAATGAATGGCCAAAGCAACTCCGGCTATATTACCTGTGCCTACGGTTCCGCTTAATGCGGTTGCCAAAGCCTGAAAATGGGAAGCATCGCCAACATCGTTCTTTCTATCATATTTGCCTTTAACAATGCGGATGGCATGCCTAAAATATCGAATTTGCGGAAATTTAAGATAAAAAGTAAAGAACACGCCAGTTCCTAATAAAGCATAAACAAACCAAGGTGAACCACCTATGTACCCATCGATTATTAGTAATATTTCGTTTAGTTTTTGCATTGCTAAGGTGTTTTGAAATTATCGATATTTTAGAAAAGCCAAAATAAGCACATTTCTCAGATATTAAGCCATAAGTTTGAAATTAGCCCACTTAAAGCAGAAAATCCATATAGTTTTCCGGGGTAATTATTTGTGTAAAAGCATCAGGATAATTGTTGGTAAAGCTTTTGGGTATTTTGTCCCATTTTGCTTTTGGGTTCCATTTGAATTCAAATGCTGAAAGCTTTCCATCGATATCTTCAATCAAGTCAATTTCCTGATTCTGGATGGTACGCCAGAAAAACCGTTTGCCATAAAATCCAGCATATTCCTGTCTCTTAATCCGTTCTGCCATCAAATAATTTTCCCATAGCGGTCCAATGTCAGTGCGCTGCTGAACCAGGTTATAGTTCCCCAAAATAGCATTCCGTACTCCATTGTCTAAAAAATATATTTTTTGGCTTTTCTTTAATTCATTCCGCATGTTTCTGTTAAATGCCCTAAGCCGATAAATTACAAACGACTTTTCCAGTAAATCGATATATTTTTCGATGGTGTGGCTATTGCTGCCCGTAAGCTGTGCCAATTCGTTAATGGAAACTTCCGAGCCCAATTGGTAAGCCAAAGCGCTTAACAAAGTGGTCAACAGTGATGGTTTTTTCAATCCATCCAATTGCAACACATCGCGGTAAAGGTAGCTGGATACCAGATTTTTCAATAGCCTCGGTTCATCTCCCAAATGAGTTACAATTTCAGGATATGAGCCAAAAACAAGCCGGTGTTCGAGCATCCTTTTTTCTTCGAGCATTCCAAAATGTGAAACCAGTTCATTGGCCGTTAGGGCATACATCTGGTATTCGAACTTACGGCCTGTTAAGGGTTCGTTCACCCGGTTGCCGATATCAAACGACGAAGATCCGGTGGCAATAATCTGGATATCGGGAAAAGTATCTACAATAAGCTTTAAAGCCCTTCCGATATTAGGTATCTGGTGGGCTTCATCCACCACTAAAACTTTTGATTCACCAATTAATGATCGAAGCTGTGTTGAAGTTGGTTTCTTGAATATGGGGTAAAGGTCCGTTTCATCGCCGTTTAAATATTTGGCAGCAGTTCCCTGAGCTGCAATCAGATCCCTTACCACGGTGGTTTTACCAACCTGACGGGCTCCAATAATTACAATAACTTTCCCTTTGAAAAAGTCATTCTGTACCATTTGATTGAAGGTTCTGACTATCATACCATAACAAATTTATCTATCTTTTATATCTATTCTAATGAACTAATTAAAAACTCATTGCAAAAATACTATAATATATTTGAATTACAATTCAATATAACCATAATAATTTTGAATTACAATTCAA
>DYQV01000031.1:6338-14292 GCA_020719105.1 Rikenella microfusus | reverse complement strand
CATCGCACATTCACACCTTTCGCTGTGCTCAGGTATGAATAAAGCGGGTTAATTAGAAGTTTATCTGCGGATTTAAGGTGAAAATAAATTTGGAAATTTTTGGGGAGTTATAGTTGGTATATTTTTAATCGCTATTTTCACTCATTCAAATCAAAATTTAGTAACATGAGGGAAATTATAAATCCATGGCAAAATGCCAATATTTTTCATTGCTTTGGTTGTGACTCAGCACATCCATTTGGATTAAAAATGCGATTTTTTGAGGATGGAGAACAAATTATTAGTTTCTGGAAAGCTGAAAGTTCCTTTCAAGGTTATATAGATACCTTGCATGGTGGGATTCATTCTACCTTGCACGATGAATTAGCCAGTTGGGTAGTATATATAAAAGGAAAAACAGCCGGAATGACATCAAAAATGGATATCAACTTTTACAAACCGGTGCCTACCGATGGAAGGGAAGTAAAATTGGTAGGTATTATAAAAGGGAGTGATAAGAAGAGTATTACAGTTCATACCCAATTATTTAACCAGGAAGGAGAATTAAGCTCAGAAGCATTGGTTTATTATCGGATTTTTCCACAGGAGTTGGCAATCAAAAAGTTATATTATCCAGGACCAGATGCTTTCTTTGGATAAATATTTTGCCTGACATTTAATAATTGGCAGGATTGTAAACATGAAAGGATTTTAGTTAAAAATGTCTATTTTTGCGGCTAATTATTCAATATCAAACCAAAACAATATAAAATCATGTCATTAAAAGTTGAATTAAGCGAAAAGGTTTATTGGTTAGGGTTTAACGACCGGAGAAAGCATTTATTCGAGAATCAATGGCCTTTGGAAAAGGGTATTACCTACAATGCCTATTTAATTGATGATGAGAAAACAGCACTTGTTGATACAGCTGAAGCCCCATTTTCCGGTGATTTAGTTCTGTGGATAAAGGACCTTTTAGGTAACAAAAAATTAGATTATATAATAATAAACCACATGGAGCCCGATCATTCAGGTTCAATTAAAGAGGTGGTAAATGAATTCCCTGACGTTATTCTAGTGGGTAACCGTAAAACATTCCCCATTTTGGAAGGGTTTTATGGAATTACAAAAAATATACTTGAAGTAGCCGAGGGAGATACCCTTTCGCTGGGAAAACACGAATTGCAGTTTTTTATGATTCCTATGGTGCATTGGCCTGAATCGATGGTAACCTATGAAAAAACCAATAACATACTTTTTTCAAGCGATGCATTTGGAAGTTTTGGAACTTTAAATGGCGGTGTATTTGATGATGAAATGGATGATTTGATCTGTTTTAATGAAGAGATTCGCAGGTATTATTCAAATATAGTTGGAAAATACGGAGCTCAAGTTCAAAAAGCATTAGCAAAATTGGGAACTTTAACCATTAAGTTAATTGCACCTTCACATGGAATGATTTGGCGTTCGAAAATACCCTACATTCTTGAAAAATATCACATGTGGAGCACCCACTTAGGAGAAGCCGGAGTGGTATTGGTATTTGGCTCCATGTATGGAAATACTGAAAAAATGGCCGATTATATTGCCCGTTTTCTTATTGAAGCCGGCGTAAAACATGTTCGGGTGCATGATGCTTCAAAGACTCATTCATCCTATATTATTAATGATATTTGGAAATTTAAAGGGGTTATCATGGGAAGCTCAGCATACAATGGAGGTATCTTTCCTCCTATGGCACATTTGCTTTCCGATTTAGAGCATTATGGATTGCGTGATCGGTATTTGGGAATTTTTGGTTCAGCCAGTTGGGGTGGAGGAGGAGTACGCGCTATTAATAAATTTGCCGAAAATATTAAATGGGAAATAATAGGAGAGCAGGTTGAAGCCCGCTGCGCGCCTAATGAAACAGACATTGACCGATGTCGAAAAATAGCCATTGCAATGGCAGAGCGTTTATTGGTTTCGTAACTATGAATTGAATTATTGTATAAACTTGGTGTGAATGTTTCAAAACTTTGCCAAACAATTGCTAATTACTGGTAATTTGAACCGACCCGATGTTGATTTTAATGCTGTTACCGGAGAACTGGTAATGAGCGGTCGTTCCATCTTAGAAAATACCCCCCGTTTTTATGATCCACTGGTAGAGTGGTTGGAACATTATTGCAATGAGCCAGCGCAAACCACTAAGTTGCATTTAAAGATGGAATATTTTAATACCAGCACTTCAAAGTTTTTATTAACCATTGTGGAGCGGCTTGCGGAGTTATACCAAGAAGGAAATGAAGTAGAAATTGTATGGTATTTTTCCGATGAAGATATGCAAGAGCTTGGGATTGATTATAGTCACATGATTGATATTCCTTTTAGTTTTGTTGCTTATTCCTATTAAAAACATGAATTAAATTGATTAATGATTAAGGTTTTAGGTTTACTGAAACCTTTTTTTTATTATTTTGTCAGTCGAAACCTCAATCCGATTCAATGAGTTTTATAAAAAAGATTTTATTACTGCTTATAGTTGCTTTTTGTAGCTTAAGCTTGTTGGGTCAAGTTTCTGAGGATGGATTATTAAACGAAATTGCAAAGTACCGGAACTCAAATAATTTACCACAACTGGCATCGGCTTTAAACAAATTGGCTTTTTATTATTGGGAAGTTGAAAAATTTGAAAAAGCGTTAGATGCGTTTGAACAATCGGTTACTATTAATAAAGAAATTGGTAACAATAATGCCATAAAAGCTATTTACAGTAATATGGGAATGATAAATTCCGACTTAGGCCAGATGGAAACAGCCTTGGTTTTTTTTCGAAAAAGTTTGCTTATTAGTAAGTTACAAGAAAACAAACAGGATATTTCAACCAACTTAATTAATATTGGAACTTCTTTACTGACATTGAATCGAAATGAAGAAGCACTTCAAAACTTGACCGAGGCACTTTCGGTTTCATTGGAATTTCAAAACAAGAAACTGCTGAAAACTTGCTATGAGCTGTTAGCAGAGACTTATGGAAAATTGGGGGATTCGCAAAAATCGATGGAATTTTATGCACTCAATGCTGCTTTTCAAAAAGAAATACAAAAGCAAGAAATGGAAGAGGCTCAAAAAAAAAATATTGAAAGGGTGACTATTGCTGAGCAGAAAACCCAGCAAGCCATTCATGAAAAAAAGCAAACAGAACAAAAACTCATAATAACACAAGACTCATTAAAAAAGTCGGAAGAAATAAATCAATTGAAGGAACTGGAATTGCAAAAAAAACAAGCAGAACTAAAAAACCAACAATTGCTTACTCTAATATTTATTGTAGGAATGGGATTTGTTGTTATTGTGGCAATATTAATTCTCAGGAGCAATCAACAAAAAAGAAAACACAACAAGGTTTTGGAAATTCGGAATGCAGAAATAAAGAAGCAAAACAAAGAAATAAAGACACAAAACTTAAAAATAAATCAAAGCATTAATTATGCCCGAAATATTCAAGGCGCATTGCTTCCTGAAATCAATTCAATTAAAGAAGTTTTTTCTGATTCCTTTATTTTTTTTAGTCCGAGAGATGTGGTAAGTGGAGATTTTTATTGGTTTTACAAGATACCCGGAAAAGAACATTTACGGATTGTTGCAGCCATTGATTGCACTGGTCATGGAGTTCCTGGTGCATTTATGAGTATGTTAGGAATGAGTTTTTTGGAAGAAATTGTAATTGATAAAGGCATATTAGAACCGAAAGATATTCTGGAATCGTTGCATTCCATGATAAAAACATCGCTTAATCAAGAAACGACAGGTAATTCAGACGGCATGGATGCAGCCGTTTGTATCTACAATACAAAAACTAAAAAGTTAACATTTGCCGGAGCCGTAAATCCTTTAATTATTATTCAATCAGGGCAGTTAACCACTGTAAATGGAAATTATTTTGGAATTGGCGGAACCATGAAAGGAATACCACCAAATGAACGGATGTTCGAACAGCAAACTATTAGCATTGATGGTTCTGCTGTTTGCTATATTTTTTCTGATGGATTTTCCGATCAGTTTGGTGGAGAGAATGGAAAAAAATACTTACTTAAAAATTTTGTAAATTTTATTCACTCGATTCACCAATTACCATTTGTTAAACAAAAAGAATTATTGGCCGAAACATTAAGAAAATGGCAGGGTGATTTATATCCAAGAGTGGATGATGTTTTAGTGATTGGTTTTCGTTTGTAAATTTTTTTGAACATTATGTAATATTATTCCGAATGAAAACAAAAACTCGAATTATGAAAAATATACTCTTCATTTTAGCCTTGCTTTTTGCAGTTCATTTAGTTAATGCTCAAAATATTTTAAAGCATCCGTTTAAAGTATATAAAGCAACTAATGGTAAACTTTATGTGCAAAAATCTTTACCCATCTATTTTTATTTGTCAACCGAACCAAATCAGAAAGGTACCCTGTACCAGTTGCAGAGTGATAGTACCAAAGCGTATGCAAACCCCATGTATTTAGATACAGAAGGGTACAACACATTTCGATCACCATCGGCAGTTGATACGGTTTCAAAAGAAATTGTTTATCCGTTAACCGATGTTATATTTGAGATGTACGCTGATGGAATAGCTCCAAAAACAGTTATGAAAATGGATGCATCGAAAAAATATTTTGATGGAAAAAAAGAATTTAGAGGAAGTGGTTTAACAATTGAGCTTACTAGTTCTGATTCAGAATCGGGTGTTGAGCAGATATTAGTTTCCATTGATTCAGGTGCTTTTGTACCGTATTCAGAACCCATCGCTTTGAATAAAGAAAAAACATATTCCATTCAGTTTTATGCCGTTGATAATGTTGGAAATACAGAACCAATTAAAGCAAAAAATTATACCATCGATTTATCAGCACCTATCACAGAACTGACCATTAATGGTGATAAGTTTGAGAATGTAATTTCCGGTAGAACTCAATTAACCTTGACATCGGCCGATCCCATTTCAGGATTGAATTCAATTTATTATTCCATGGATGGGAAAAACTATCAAAAGTATTATCATGCTTTAAATGCCTCAAATTGGGTTGAGGGGGAACATACCCTTCAATATTATGCCGAAGATAAAGTGGGCAATAAAGAAGTAGAAAAAGAGTATAAATTTTATATCGACAAAACGGCACCCATTCTTGTGGATGAAATAATGGGAAATAGTTTTGTGGTAAATGGGCGTGAATATTCTTCAGGCAGGACTAAACTAAAACTTACGGCAGTTGATAATAAAGCAGGTGTTAATGAAATTAACTATTCAATCAATAACGAAGCGTTTCAATTATACGAGAAGCCCTTTTATTTGACTACTATTTCCGGTTCGTTGGCGGTTTCGTCGTATGCCATTGATAAAGTTGGAAATAAAAGCATTGCAAGCGAGAAAAGTACCAGGAGCAGAGCTTCGTATGTTGATTTAACGGGTCCACAACTAAAATACGATTTTACCGGAAAAGTATTTAAAACCCGCGATACTGTTTTTGTTAATAAGGATACCAAGGTTGTACTTTCGGCCATAGATCCCGAATCGGGATTAAATATTTTGAGTTATTCATTAAATAACGGCTCAGAAATTACCTATCAGAAACCATTCAATATCACCGATGAAGGGGCTTATGCCCTTAGCATTTATGGATACGATAAGGTAGAAAATTCAAACCGTGAAACCATCAATTTAGTAGTTGATAATGCAGGACCTGAAATATTTGCGCGATTTAGTATTTTACCAATAAGTAAGAAGGAGGTAAATGGATCGCAAGTTGATGTTTACTCAAGTCAGGCCGTTCTTTTTCTATCAGCTACCGATAGCAAAGTGGCCATTGACCGGATTTATTATACCGTTAAAGGAGAAACAGAAAAGATGTTTACCGGAATTATCGATGGATTTAAAAGGGGAAGGGAATATGAAATTGAAGTTAAAGCATTGGATAAATTGGGTAATATAAATAGAGATACTATAGTTTTTGTTACCGATAATACGGGACCAGAAGTATTTTCCCGTTTTAGTATCCATCCCATTGGAAAAGAAACCATAGATGGAACGGAAGTGGATGTTTATCCCTCTCATGTTTCTTTGTTCTTATCGGTTTCAAATGCTACCGGAGTTTACGATAAAATTTATTATTCCGTTAATGGTGGAAAAGAACTAATTTATCAGGGAATTATTGATGGATTTAAACCGGAATCATTTGTAAAGATGAAAATACGTGCACTGGATAGGTTAGGAAATGAAACAGATACACAAATAGTTTTTAAAATAAGCGAATAAAAAGTTTTTCTCTTTATTGCAAAATTCTGAAACATAAATGAAAGAGGATGTCTAAAAAGTTGAAAAAAGTATAACCACAAAGGTCGCAAAGTTTTTCAATAAGGACTCAAAGGTTTAATTATCTGTACATTAAACTTTGTGCACTTTGCGTATCCTTTGTTCTTTGTGGTAAAATCTTCTTTTTAGACAGCCTCTTTTCGCATTTTTATCATTCGTTACTAGTGCACTACCACCAGTTTCTTAACTACTTGCCTATCATTGTTAACCCATCGCACAAAGTATATTCCTTGAACCAGCGATTGGGTTTCAATTTTAACTTGCTGTTCGCTTAATGGGTTCACCCGTTGAACCACTTTTCCTTGTTGGTTGAGTATTTCAACAAAGGAATTGTTGGTTGGGGTTTCACTTAAAACAAGATAAGCTTCACTATGGGTTGGGTTGGGGAAGATAAGCATATCAAGGTTTTTAGTATTTGCAAACCAGTCTTGGATTGAAACCGCAGGGTTTAATGTAGTATCGCTGGTGACGGTTTGCAATATTTCCTTGGTAAGCTCATCCTGAACAAAAGTAACCACAATAAGGTTTGCCGGATTTTCAATGTAGCTGTTTAATGTGTAGGTGTAATTATACTCTTTGTCATCACCAATTGACCATGATTTATTGATGTATTCGCCCGACGGACTTGGAACAAAACGGCGCAACACATTTTGGAATGTTAGCATGCCGGTTCCCGGATTATACGATACATCCTTTTCAACAATGGCGGTAAATAATTGCAACTGCCGGTTGGTAATCTCTTCTAATGCAGTCAATTGGGTGTTAATCGCCAATCCATTTCCGGTACCTTCTACGGTAAGATCGATTTGGAATGCAGGATCAATTAATGCTTTACTTATTAGGGCAACGTCATTTGGCTTGTTGTCACCTTGATAATTATAGGAATACAATCCATCGAAATAAGTATAGGGCACCGAAGTGATGTTATAATAGGCTTCGCGGGCATTTACCCCCAAGGAATACTTATTGTAGAAATAATTGTCCACCGATAAGCTCGATTCGTAAAGTATATCAATAGCATCCTGAGGTTTGGTTTCCCTTATGAGGTCAATCGTTGCATCAGAAGTGTATGAAGCAGGGCTTTCGTAATTGGAAAAATGTTCCATTAATACTCTTCGGGTGCGGTTCCTTATTTGGATGTTATCGAAAGCAAACCCATCATAACTAATGGCACCATCGGATTCAAAAGCAATCCGGAACCGTACATTTTTTTCACCCAACAATCCTTCTTGATCCAAGTCATATCGTGATACAACCCAATTTTGGGTAGTATCGGTCCAACCGTGCACCTGATCCGAACCGGGTCTTACGGTAATATTACTACCATTGTACCAGTTAATACCACCATTTACCGCTCCAATTATTTTCCAGGTGTTGCCATCGTCAGTGGAGTATTCCATTACAGCTCCATCTCTTACATTATCAATGCGTCTAAAGGTTGAAAGGCTAATCATAGGCCGGTCTAACTCGCTTAAATCGAAACAGGGGCTGGTTACGGCCGAGTTTTCATTTGATTTGTAAACGGTTGAAAGCCCAGTAACATAGGCAAAATATCCATGGACCGCTGAATTAATAACCTTCCCAGATGGGATACCCCATTCCCAACTATTTACGGTGTCGCCTTC
>DYQV01000031.1:0-6238 GCA_020719105.1 Rikenella microfusus | reverse complement strand
ATTGGTGCGAAGGACTGTGCGTGGTATCCGTACTGTTGTCTCCAAAATTCCACTCATACTTGTAAAAGGTAGATTCGGTGTTTTTGTTTGAAAACCGAATGGGTTCGGAAGCATTCAAACATTCATTGGCCCAATCGAAAAGTGCTGTTGGATTTTTTTCCAATGTATAGTCTTTTGTTTTGGTAGCATCGCACGAATTGGCAAGGGTAACCGTTAACAGAATGTTTTTATTCCCTTCTGTTTTAAATTTATAACTTGGATTCAACTCATCGGATGTTCCTTCCCCATTAAAATCCCAAAAAACCGAATCAATTTCATATTCTGTAATTGGAATATAACTAAAATTAATAGGATCAGCGATGCAGATATCGGTGGGTATAAAATCGAAGTTGGGAGTAGGCAAAACTTGAATGGAATCAATAATTGAATTTTGACAATTTGTTGCACTGCTTGTTGCCTGAAAAACAATCATTATACTATCAAAATTGGCATAATCAGATATGGTAATGGTTTTCTGTTTTATAGCTTCAGTAAGTCCATTTATTGACATTGAATAGGTGCCATTTGGCGCACCACCAATAATGGTTACATTTCCAAAATCAGCACAATAGGCATCCAAATATCCATCGAGATTCATATCGGGTAAAGCATTGACTTTTGTAATAGTTGTAGTTTCATTGGTACAAGTATTACCATCAGTATAATTAAAAGTAATAATATTATTATCAATGACTCCAGCCAGCAAAGGATTAAAGATTCCCTTACCCGTATTCAGATTTGTATCTGCAATGCCCTTACCGGTAAAAATACCCGAGTCGGCAGCAGCACCTTTGTAAAGTCCGATAATTGGGTAATCACTATCAACAAAGCAGAATCCTTTTTCCGGTATGGCAAGCTGAATACCAATTGAAGGAATTTCGTTTACAGTTATGGTAGTATCCAAAGTATTGAAACATCCATTTGAATCGGTATAAGTATAAGAAATCATTTTGATTCCTAAATGTTCCATGCTAGGTGTATAACGAATGCTATCGATGCTATTTGATATTAAACTGTTAGGGATTTCCAATGTGATTTTACCTCCTCTAGGGAAACCCACAATAGTATCTGCGGGGGCATTCGCACAAATTTTGCTGGTATATTTTAAATCCAATGTGGGTTTTTCCCATAAGAAAATGGTTTCCGTTTTTGAAATGGGACAACCTTTTACTTTATCGGTGTAGGTATAAGTTATGGCGGTGCTATTGCCCGTTGCATTTTCTGGATGGAATGAACTACCAATCATACAAATTCCGCTAAAAACGCCAAACTTTGGCTCAGCAGTGAGATTAATTGGAGAATCATTTTCACAGTAGGAATCAGGTTTGTTAGTAAATTCAACTGCTCCATTGTTTCTTACTTTTGTGGCTTGGTATATATGAAATTCGGTAGAATCATCAATTCCTTTATAAGTAAAAGTTATTGTAATATCAATTGTGGTATCATTTGATGATTTTGCCACAGAATCCCATGCTATTTTAGGATTGAAAGAGGCTAAATTGACACCTGTATTGGTTATTCCATAGCCACTAAAAGAGCCTAATACATTCACTGGATTGGTAATTCCGGTAACAGAAATCTCATCAGAAGTATTCGAATAACAGTAAATAGGTTCGACACTTAAAAATACACCGGAAGCTTTTTGGACCTCAGTATTGGCATCAACAGTATTAATACAGCCCGTAGCACTGTTAGTGTATTTGTACGATAAGGTTAATACACCCAAATTGGCTGTTGATGGGTCAAAAAGTGTATCTTTTACAAATTCCTTTGGTTCATAAGATCCTCCTCTTGGTAAAGCCAGCAAAGTGTCAATTGGGCCGTCGACGTTATAGACCTTCGGTATTTTAAAATCTAATTTAGGTTTGGCATTTACCGTAAAATCAGCAACTGTAGTTTTATAGCAACTACTATTATCCAATCTCGATGTATAGCGGTAGTTAACGGCATTGGTTCCAATTGGTGCGGCCGTGGGAGCAAAAAAAGTTTGTCCATCATTGGTTGCATCGAACGGAGAAATGCCGTTACCGGTAAAAGTTCCCCATCCCGATTCACCGCCATCAATGTATCCAATGAGCAGTGCATCCTCATCGTATTCACAGAATTCATCTTTTGAACGTTGAATGCTTAAATTCCCGATTTTATCGATGGTTATATCCTGCTCGATTTTAAATTCAGTTACCGAGTCGCGTCCAATATAATAATAGGCCAATTTATGAATACCCGGGCTTAACTTGTTTGGTTGGATTATTGCAGCATCAGATTCTAAGGAAAGGGTATCATTGTCCATCAAAAACATTACTGCTTTGTAAGGGTCAGCATCAGCGGGCAAATAGGAAATGGTGTCATCAATTCCATCGGAGCAATAAATATTAAAGGTATTGAGCCCATTAATGGAACCTTTGGAATTTTCAACAATTGCTACCGCATCTTTGGAATTAAAACAACCATAAACATCGGTATAATTGTAAGTAACCGTTTTATTGCCTACACCTGCAGCACTTGGAATAAAAATAGTACTGTTAACAAATACCGAGGATGGGGTAAAGTATCCTCCCGTAGGTGAGGGCAAAATGGTATCGTTATTTCCAGTTGAATTATACAGGGGTTTTAATGTATAATTAAGAGTAGGCCGGGGATGTACCGTTAAAGTCAAAGTATCTTTTTTTGCGCAAGCACTATTGGTCATTTTTGAAGAATAGGTATAATAAATTTCATTTCCTCCTTCTAAAGCCGGAGAAGGAATAAAATTTGCCTTTCCATCATTAACTATTGCATCAACTATCCCATTTCCTGAGAAAGATCCCCAGTTGGTATTAATCCCCTTTAAAGTAGCTGTTAAGGCAACCGAACCATCATAATTGCAATAATCGGTTTTTGGTGCAATTATATTGACTGTTCCAATATCATCAATTGAGAATGTTTGAGAAACTGAAAATGGCGTAGTCCCATCTTTGCCAATGTAGCTAATTTTCACTAAGTGGTTGCCAGCATTAAAAGACGATGGGTCAATAATTGCAGTATCGTTGGTTGAAACAATAGAGCCGTCTATTGTAATATTTACAGGTGTATATGAATCCCCATCGGCAGGAGTATAAAATAGGGTATCAATGCTTCCATCGATACAATAGATTTTGTTGGAAGGTAATCCGTCCACAATTCCTTTGGAATTTTCAACCAAAGCATTACCGGTAGCTGAATTAAAGCAACTGTATTCATCGGTATAATTGTAAGTTACGGCATGGGTGCCTGCACCTGCTACTGAAGGCCGGAAAATAGTATCACTAATAAATTTTTCAATAGGTGTAAAATATCCACCCCATGGATTCCCGGAAAGAGGCTCATCGGCCCCCACAGAACTGTACAAAGGTTTTAAAGTAAAATTAATGGTAGGACGTGGGTGTACGATAATAACGGTTGAATCGGTTTTAAAACAGGTACTTGAGGTTGTTTTAGAGTTATAAGTATAGTAAATAGTGTTTGCCCCCTCGAAAGCTGCCGTTGGCAGGAAAGATGCATTGCCATCATTGGTTAGGTCGGTATTCACCCCACTTCCGGAAAAAGTTCCCCAGGCAACGTCAGAGCCATTCAATTTGCCTTTTAGTGCAACCGAACCATCATAATTGCAATAATCGGTTTTTGGTGCAATTATATTGACTGTTCCAATATCATCAATTGAGAATGTTTGAGAAACTGAAAATGGCGTAGTCCCATCTTTGCCAATGTAGCTAATTTTCACTAAGTGGTTGCCAGCATTAAAAGACGATGGGTCAATAATTGCAGTATCGTTGGTTGAAACAATAGAGCCGTCTATTGTAATATTTACAGGTGTATATGAATCCCCATCGGCAGGAGTATAAAATAGGGTATCAATGCTTCCATCGATACAATAGATTTTGTTGGAAGGTAATCCGTCCACAATTCCTTTGGAATTTTCAACCAAAGCATTACCGGTAGCTGAATTAAAGCAACTGTATTCATCGGTATAATTGTAAGTTACGGCATGGGTGCCTGCACCTGCTACTGAAGGCCGGAAAATAGTATCACTAATAAATTTTTCAATAGGTGTAAAATATCCACCCCATGGATTCCCGGAAAGAGGCTCATCGGCCCCCACAGAACTGTACAAAGGTTTTAAAGTAAAATTAATGGTAGGACGTGGGTGTACGATAATAACGGTTGAATCGGTTTTAAAACAGGTACTTGAGGTTGTTTTAGAGTTATAAGTATAGTAAATAGTGTTTGCCCCCTCGAAAGCTGCCGTTGGCAGGAAAGATGCATTGCCATCATTGGTTAGGTCGGTATTCACCCCACTTCCGGAAAAAGTTCCCCAGGCAACGTCAGAGCCATTCAATTTGCCTTTTAGTGCAACCGAACCATCATAATTGCAATAATCGGTTTTTGGAACATTAATGCTCACAATTCCTATATCATCAATAGTAAAAGTTTGGGAAATCCAGAATTCTGTAATACCATCGCGACCCAGGTAAGTGCTTTTTACCGTGTGAGTTCCTCCCGATAGGGAAGATGGTAGAATCAATAAGGTATCTGTGGTGGATAATGTGGTTCCATCAATTTCCATTTTTAACGGAATATAGGCATCTGCATCTGCTGGAGTATAATATATTTTATCACTGCTGCCATCTTTGCAGTAAATTTTATTTGAAGGTAACCCATCCAGTGTACCTTTAGCATTTTCTACAGTTAAGATATACTTAGCCGTATCCTTGCAACCGTTTAAATCGGTAAAGCTATATATGATACTGTTGTTGTTAAGTTTTGCAGCCGCTGGATTGAAGGTACTGTCAATTCTTGAAATACCTTCTCCTTCAAAAATACCTCCATTCGGTTGGATGTTTTGAAATTTATAGATTTCTCCTTGTCGGTTAAATAGGTTCTTGGTTGTAAAATCAACAGTTGGCAAAGTGTGTATGGTTACCGGTTGGGTGACAGAGTCCTTGCAGCCACTAATATTTTGTGTGTAAACATATTTAATAGTTACAGGAGAAGAAGCAAGAGCGGTTGCAACATTAAAAGTGGCAGTTCCATCAGTTCCATCGGTGATGCCTATTCCACTAAAAACACCATCATCTCCATTTAACAAAGCATTGGCATTAATAGCCGCAATCTGATGATAGTTACAATAAGCGGCATCAAGGCCTATTATTTTAGCTTCGTTGGTTACATCGTAAACAGTTATTTCCTTTTCAATGGTAAAGGTACCGTCGGTTCCAGAATAGGTATATTTCAGGATATGAGTTCCTGCTGTTAGTGTTGTTGGGTCCAATGTGCCGTGTTGTTTATCACCCATATCGGTTACAGGGGCTAAAAAGTAACCATAAGCATTATCGTTAAATGCAGGGGTTGCATAAATCAGTTGAGTGGCTCCGTCGATACAAAACTTATCGTTACTGGCACCACTACCATTTGCCGTAATAGAACCGATACCTTCTACAACTTCGGTTGATTTTAGCGTTGAATGGCTGCATCCATAACTGTTGGTAACTGCATAAGTAATACCATAATTTCCCGGAGTAAGGCTGCTAACATAAAAAACTCCTTCGGGAGTTGTATTTGTACCGGTAAAAGTCCCACCTGTTGGGCTTTGTCCTCCAATGGTATAGGAGCCTTCTGATTTACTGATCCTGTTTGGCAAGAAGAAATCGGGGACAGGTACCGGACGGATTGTTGTTGTTTTTGTCAATTCTGTAATACAACCGTGCTCGTTGTAACGATAAATAATTGAAATGGGATTAGGGAAAGTACTCGTATCGGTTGCTGCTGGCGAAAAGGTGGCAATCCCGTCTGCTGTAGAGATAATCCCTGTACCAACAAATGAACCATAGCTGGTGGTTGGTGTCCCGATTAAAGTAACATTATCTGCATTTTTACAATATTCGGCATTTAAACCGGTATAAGCTAAACCAGGATTGGCAATAAAATCGAGGAAAATGACATCTGAATAGGCCGTTACTCCAGCATTGGTCACTGCTCTACGGTAATACATATCCTGGGTTAAGGCGGTTGTCCGTGTGTAGGTATCTGAATTGGTCGATGAAATGGTTGTCCAGGTGCTACCATTGGTTGAAAATTGCCACTGGTAAACAAAAACTGAATCTGTATTACCGCCGGAATATCCGGAAATACTGGTAAAAGGGAATGAAGAAGTTTGGTAACAGGCATAATCCGTTTTTACTCC
>DYQV01000375.1 GCA_020719105.1 Rikenella microfusus | reverse complement strand
CTAATACTAACTAAAACTTAAATTTTATGAAAAAATTTTCTACATTAATGATGATGCTAATGGTAGCTTCAATGAGCTTTGCTCAAGTAACTGTAACAATTAATCTGGATATGAATGGTACAAATTACAATGAAAGTACAGAAGATTTGTATTATTCCGGAGACATAAATGGATGGAAAACTCCCGGTGAAGATGCTGCAGCTAAATTGAACGCTAATGGCGACGGAACTTACACTGTAGTACTTAATTCCGTTATGCCGGGTTACACTTTTAATGACTTTTATCGCGAAAACCAAGGTGGAACCGGTTGGGGAACTAATGGAGAGTGGAGTGGCGCTCCGCTACATATTGACCAACTGATTTATGTTGGTATAGATGATGTTACGGTTAATGCCAAATGGGGAAAAATGATAACTGCAAATTTTAGTGTTAACATGAATGGAGTCGCCAATTTCAATCCATCAACTGACTCTGTTTATTTTATGATTGAAGATGTTTTTTTAAATGCTACCCCACTAACCGATAGTGATGCCAATGGTATTTATTCAGTAGTTTTTGACTCTTTGCCACAAGGGTTACACCTTGCTACTGTTTTTGCGTATGGTTCGTTAAAAAAAGATGCTCCTCCTATGACTTTTGAAACATTGGACGAGTTACCTGGACTTGGTAATAAAAGAATGGTTTATTTGGGTAATAGCGATATTGATACAACCTTTGTTTTTGGGGGCTTAGTTGGGGTTAAAAATGAATTACCCATTTCGAATGTATTGCTTTACCCAAATCCATCAAACGGTATAATAACTATTGCTGTTGAAGGGCAATATAGTGCCGAGGCTTTTGATGTTACCGGTAAATTGGTATATTCTAAAACCTTATTGGAACAGAACAATACCATTGATTTCACAAATAATCCTAAAGGTTTATATTTAATCCGGGTAACTTCAGGCAACAACACAACAGCACAAAAAGTTATTATACAATAATAAACTATTAACAGATAGAGCCGATGGAAAATTAAAGTATCCATCGGCTTTTTTTATGCCTATTTTTTATATACAGTATTGGGCGTATATCAATTAATTACACAGTTTGCCCCATTTTAGTCTTTTTCGGAATAGATATTTTTTTTATCTCTCCGGTTTTTTTGTAGTGAGCTATAATATCACTTATTTGCTTTTTCTCCCAGTCCTTTAATGGTCTTGAGTCAACTACAAAATCTACTCCTTCTGGTTCTCTAATTAATCCCATGGCTCAATCTTTAAAATATTTCTTAATCAATTGTAATGCTTCTTTAGGAAAAATCACCATTTTGTGATTACCAACATGAACTGCACCCAAAGTATTTTCGTAATGCTCAATCAATCGAGTTTTTGATACAAATGAAACGAATCCTTCATATTTCCTATCCCAAGATTCTTTGCACAAAAACGCAACCAAGTTTCCAGCTACTCCAACATAAATTTTGTTTTTCCCTTTATTAAACGGTGCACTCTCAATCAAATGCATAAAGAGATGGTCTTTCTCATCTGAAAAACTAATCAATCCTTGAATAATGTTTGGGTTACCTTTAATAGTCAATTTGTAAACCAGTCTATTAGCATATTCAAATTCATATTTCCAATCAAATAGCCATCCATTACCTTTTTTTATTTGTTTTAAATCCTCCTTTGAAATCGGTATAAGTTCAGTATCAAAACTATCTCCCGAAAATGCATTCTCGATACTATTTGTTAATTTATCAATTTCGATATCAATATGTTGTACCTTTTTTGTCATGCTACAAATTTACTAATAATCATTGAGAATTTCGTCTGATTGCTTGGTTTTCTTGTTCACTAATATTTTACTAGCAGAACTTAGGAAATGCTATATTTGTTACCAACATTTTTTATTTACATACCGTATGCACAAAATTATTCTGCTATTTGATATCTCAGAAGAATACGGGAAAAGCCTACTCACGGGTATTACCAAGTATTCGAAAGAACACGGTCCCTGGCTTTTTTGCCGGATGCCTTTGTATTACCGCGAAACCCTTGGTATGGAAAAAGTGGTAGAATTTGCAAAAGAATGGGAAGCCGACGGTATTATCGCCCAGCTTTACAATTCATCGGATATTAAAAAAATATTTGATGCAGGGATTCCCCTCATTGCCGAGGATTTCAAAGAACGCTTTGGCAATATCCCCATTATTACAGGTGGTTATATTGAAGCTGGACAGATGGGTGCCGGATACTTTCTAAATAAAGGGTTCAAAAATTTTGCGTTCTATGGGTTTAAAAATATTGTGTGGTCGCGCGAAAGAGCCGAAGGGTTTGAGCAATACTTGAGCCAGCATGGTTATCCGGTACACTATTTTGAGCATGAAGAAACTCCTTCGAGGGAGCTGTGGCACTATAAACCATCGGCATTAAGCCAATGGCTCATGTCGTTGCCTAAACCCATTGCCGTTATGGCCTGCGACGATGAACGGGCAAGCCATATTACCGAAGCTTGTAAACTGGCGAAAATCCAGATACCCGAAGAAGTAGCTGTGTTAGGGGTAGATAATGACGAACTTACCTGCAATTTATCGGACCCTCCCTTATCGAGCATTGCTTTAAACGTGGAACAGGGTGGTTATGAAACTGCTAAATTAATGCACATGATGGTTGAAAATAACCAATTAAATAGTTACAATGTTATTGTTATGCCAACTCATGTAATAACCCGGCAATCCACTGATATTACGGCAACTACTGATAGGCAAATATCCACAGCCTTGAAATTCATTCACTTAAATATTGATAAAAACATAAACGTGGATGATGTTCTAAAACAAATCCCCCTATCGAGAAGGGCATTGGAAAATCGCTTTTTCAAAGTGACCGGCTCCGCAGTTTATAAATACATCTGCAATTTAAGAATCCAAAAAGTTACAAATAGATTGTTGAATACCGATAAATCAATAGCTGAAATAGCACTGGAAACAGGGTTTAGTGAAAGTAAGAACCTTACCCGGCTTTTTAAGCAAATTAAAGGTACTACCCCAATAAAGTACCGAAAAAACAATTTACTTAAAAATAAATAAGCAAAATTTAGCCCGCTTTATTCATACCTGAGCACAGCGAAAGGTATG
>DYQV01000030.1 GCA_020719105.1 Rikenella microfusus | reverse complement strand
TCGCACATTCACACCTTTCGCTGTGCTCAGGTATGAATAAAGCGGGTTATATGTTTCAAAATATCCATTTACTGCTTGACAAAAAATGCTTTTGTTTGTTATTTTTAAAACCTAAACATGAATTTTATGACCAGAGATGAAATATTTTCCCGATTATGGGAATCTTATACCCAGCAAAACCCATCTGCACTTAAAATCTATCAATCGTTCACCCAAATGGGCGAGAAAGTGCTAAACGACCATATTGCTTTCCGAACATTCAACGATTCAAGAATGGACATATCCGTAATAGAGAAACCCTTTTTGGAAGCCGGTTATGTTGAAAAAGGGCAATATATATTCGAAGAAAAAAAGCTTACGGCCAAGCATTACGAAGTTCCGGGACAACCCGAAGAACCTAAGGTTTTTATCAGCCAGTTGATTTTAGAAGACTTTAGCAAAGAACTACAAAACCTAATTGCCGAACATATTAATAAAGTAGATTCCATCTTTTATAAAGATAATGACCTTATTTTTAAAGACACCGTATGGGGAATTCCATCGTTCGAAACTTACAAAAAGCTGCGCGAAGAATCGGAATATGCTGCATGGCTTTATGTTTATGGGTTCCGGGCCAACCACTTTACGGTTAGCATCAATTCGCTGCGGAAATTGAATACCATTGAAAAAGTGAACCAACACTTAAAAGACCAAGGTTTTAAATTGAACGATGCCGGAGGCGAAATTAAAGGGACACGCGAGGAGTTGCTGCAACAATCGAGCATTATGGCTGAAAAAATTTCCGTTGCTTTTAAAGAAGGTATCTTCGAAATACCCGCCTGTTACTACGAATTTGCCATCCGTTATCCGGATGCCGATGGGATTCTTTACAATGGTTTTATTGCTAAAAGTGCCGATAAAATTTTTGAAAGCACCAATTTTTATAATAAATAGATAGGACAGCGAAGCGCCTGCTTCGCTTTTATTTCTCGCAGCAGGCGCTGCAAGTTCCTTTCTCTCGGAGCAGGCGCTCCGAGTTCCCTTTTCCAATTGCTTTTCCTATTTTTGCTGCAAATAATTTGAGTTCCATGAATTTGAAAGAACATCTATCTGAAATGTCGAAGTTATTGGAAGGCGAAATCTTACAGGATTTGTCCTCCCAAATCCGTTATGCCACCGATGCATCCGTATATTTTGAAAAACCTGAAGCCATTATTATTCCTAAAAACCCAAAGGATGTTAAAACCATTGTTAGGTACGCATCAAAACACCGAATTCCATTAATACCAAGAGCCGGTGGAACATCACTTGCCGGTCAAGTAGTTGGAAATGGCATTGTGGTTGATATTTCAATGTATTTGACCCAAATTATCGAATTTAATCCCTCAGAAAAATGGATTACAGTTCAACCCGGTATTATTTTAGATGAATTGAACCGATTCTTGGCATCTCACGGATTATTTTTCGGACCTGAGACATCCACCTCAAACCGCTGCACTATTGGCGGAATGGTGGGAAACAATGCCTGTGGGTTGCATGCCGTGGTTTATGGTACCACCCGCGACCATTTAATAGAAACAACCGGATACTTAAGTGACGGTTCCAAAATAACTTTTAAACCGTTAACAACAGTTGAATTTAATGAAAAGTGCCAACTCAAAAGCCTGGAAGGAAAAATATATCAGCAATTAAACAACATACTTTCCACCGTTGAAAACCAGCAGGAAATTGAAACAAACTATCCCGATCCAAAAATTGTGCGCAGGAATAACGGCTATGCTTTGGATCAATTGCTCCAAACCGATCCGTTTAAAAAAAATGGTAAACCCATCAATATAGCCAAACTGATGGCCGGTTCCGAAGGTACTTTGCTGTTCTTGACCGAAATAAAATTGAATTTGGTTCCGCTGCCGCCAAAAAACAAAGGATTGGTTGCTGCCCATTTCAATTCCATAAACAAAGCATTAAAAGCAAACATCATAGCTTTAAAACATGGAGTTACAGCGGTTGAATTAATGGATGATATAATACTCAACGCCTCCAAAGGAAATCATGATCAACTTAAAAACCGCTTTTTTGTGGAAGGCAACCCAAAGGCATTGCTGTTGATTGAATTGGCCAAAAACGACCCCTCTGAAATTGAACCATCGGCTATAGCCATGATAGACGAAATGAAACAAAATGGGTTGGGTTATCACTTTCCCATTTTATTTGGGACCGATATAAAAAAAGCGTGGGAGTTGCGAAAGGCCGGGTTGGGTATTATGGCCAATATTCCCGGTGATGTAAAATCAGTGACAGTTATTGAAGATACCGCCGTAAGCACCGATGTGTTGCCTGAATACATCGAGGAGTTTACCCAAATTATGGAACGCTTTGGGGAAGACTGCGTATATCATGCTCACGCAGGAACTGGCGAAATCCACCTTCGCCCAAGGTTAGACTTGAAAAAGAAAGAGGATATTGATAAATTTGAAAAACTGGGTTGGGAAATCGCCCATTTAGTAAAAAAATATAACGGTTCATTAAGCGGGGAACACGGCGATGGAAGGTTACGTGGCCAGTTTATACCCTTTATGTTAGGCGAAAAAGTGTATGGTTTGCTGAAAGAATTGAAAGAAACCTGGGATCCAAACCACATTTTCAATCCCGGCAAAATCATCGACACTCCTTCCATGCGCAAAAATTTGCGGTATAAAGAGGGCAAAACCCGTGAAATTAAAACCTACTTCGATTTTTCGGAAAAACAAGGATTGGTAAGAGCCGCTGAAAGTTGCAATGGTTCGGGCGATTGCCGCAAACTGCACACCGCCGGAGGTACCATGTGTCCAAGCTACATGGTTACCCGAAATGAAACTCATGTAACCCGAGGCCGAGCAAACATTTTGCGTGAATTTTTAGTCAATTCTACCAAGAAAAACCCATTCGATCACCGGGAGATTTACGATGCCTTGGACTTATGCCTTTCGTGCAAAGCATGTAAATCGGAATGCCCCAGTAGCGTTGATGTTGCCAAAATGAAAGCCGAATTTTTGCAACATTGGTATAATGAACATGGAATTCCATTACGAACCAGAGTAATAGCCAACATTAGCAATATAAACCGTTTGGGATCCTTTTTTCCCTCATTTACCAATTTCCTTTTATCGAATAAATCGACTTCCCGTCTAATGAAATCGTTTCTTGGAATGGCACATGAACGCTCCTTACCGTTATTAACAAAACAAAGCTTGAAAAAATGGGTGCAAAACAATGAATCATCAATGCAACCAAAGCAAAATAAAGGTTCTTTGGTTTTGTTTATCGATGAATTTACCCATTTCAACGACACCCACATTGGCATAACAACCATTCGGTTGCTTACCAAACTGGGTTATCAGGTTGAGATTATTCCTAATTTGGAGAGCGGAAGAGCTTACTTATCGAAAGGAATGTTAATCAAAGCAAAAAAGATTGCTGTTGGTAATGTCCTTATGCTAAATGAAATCATCACCTTGGAAAAACCGTTGGTAGGAATTGAACCATCAGCCATTCTTTCGTTCCGCGATGAATACCCCGATTTGGTTGGACCGGAATTAAAGGAAAAAGCCAAAACTTTGGCAAAAAACACGTTTACTATTGAAGAATTTTTATCCAAAGAAATGGAAAAGGGTGCTATAGTCAAAAATCTCTTTACGGATGAACCCAAAAAGATAATACTCCACGGCCATTGCCAGCAAAAGGCTATTGCCTCTACCCTACCCACCAAAACCATTCTTTCGTTTCCAACTAATTATAGTGTTGAAGAAATCCCAAGTGGTTGTTGCGGCATGGCAGGTAGTTTTGGATATGAAAAAGAACACTATGCTGTATCTATGCAAATTGGGGAGCTGGTACTTTTTCCCGAAATTCGAAAAACAGTTCCAGAAATTACCATTTCAGCTCCAGGAACCAGTTGCAGGCATCAAATTGCCGATGGCACCGGACGAAAGGCGTTACATCCTGTAGAAGTTTTGTTTGAAGCAATGATTTGATTATTTTCGTTATTAACAGAAAAGCCGTTCCGGAAATCCGAAACGGCTTTTTATAATCAAATTTTAAAATCTAGTTTACCACAATTTTACTGTGCAACATTCTATCACCTACCGTTACTTGCAATTGGTAAATTCCAGCAGCTAATGAAGCAATATTTACCGGAATTGAAATGTTAGTTGAGGTTTTTTCAAATTGATGCTGCATCACTATTTTGCCTTCAATATTTACTACCTCAAGCTTAACGGGTCCAACAAAAGCTTCCGATTCAAAATAGATATTAAATTTACCATTGTTTGGATTGGGATAAACCGAAACTACTTCAGTTGCTAATAAATCATTCACATTTACCCCAACCACAATCACTTTCATGCTTATAGAATCAGTTCCACAATCGTTGGTTACCTCTTGCAACGCCTGATAAGTACCAATCTGGTAGAGGTGTTTTGGAGCAATTTGAGTTGAAGTAGTTCCATCGCCAAAATCCCATAAATAAGTCTTTGCATTGCTCGATGTGTCAATAAAAGTTACCGTTGTGGTATCAACTGAAACCTCGAATCCAGCAACTGGAAGTGGATCGACGGTTAAATATGCACTGGTTGAGGAGGCACTTCCACAAACATTAGTTGCCATGCATTTAAAATACCCTTGAAATTCTTTTTGAACAGAATCAATATTCAATGAATTGGAACCTGTTTCAAAATCCTCATCATTGAATAGCCATTTATAGGTTAATCCAAACCCTTTGGCTTGCACTAAAAAATTAACACTTTGTCCTTCACAAACCCTTTTGTTTTCAGGTTGAACCGTAAATGTTGGCAATTCAGCAACCAAAACTGATATTTCTTTGGTTGTTGTACAAGCATCATCAGTCAGTGAAACATAATAAGTAGTTGATTGAGTAGGTGATACCGTAACTTGTGAATTAGTACCTAAATTACCGGACCAGTTGAAAGTCCCGTTTCCTGTTGCGGTCAAAGTAACCTCGCTTCCTTTACATATTTCAGTTTGGCTCGCAGTTACCGATAATTCAGGCAATGTGTTAAGTGTTACTTCAACAGAATCGGTAGTTACCGTAAAAATACTATTTGATATTTTGCAATAATAGGTTCCAACATTTGGTTCTTGAACATTTTCAATTTTCAACTCCTTATTCTTTTGGTTCGTCAAAGCTTCATCATTAAAATACCAAGCATAGGTCAATCCATATCCATCGGCATCCGTTGATAATTTTAAAACATCTGCTGGACACAATTTAGTTGATTCCGGTTGCAAAAGAATTACCGGTTCATCATAAACATTAATATAACCAACACTAGTTTTTACTACTGGATTTCCATTGTTTTTCACTATCAACGAAACATTTTTTAGTCCTCCTGTGGTATAAGAAACTTCTGGTGCATCAAAGCTTTCTGAATTCTGAGGAACTGCTCCATCACCAAAAAACCAATTGTAAGTATATTCATTATCAACTGTTTTGTTTTCAAATGTAATAACCTGGTTTACACTAATTGATGTTTTTGAAGCTTTAAAATCTGGATTTGGAAAAGTATCCACACAAAATGAAATGGTATCGGCTATACTAAATTCAGCACCACTTCCAAATAAAATACCTGTGGTAACATTTCTAACTTCGTAGCTTCCATTTCCTTTAGTGCAGCAGATTCCATTAACATCGGTTATTACAAATTTATAACAACCGGTTTGAAACGCCAGATTTTTCTCAACAACATACACACTATCATTTAAATAGGCGGAAGAATTAATCACTAAATTTTCCAAAGAATCAATTACTTTCCACGTGGTTTCACTAGCCAAACTATCGGTAACTAATTTAATTTGAATCCAGTTGTTTTTTTCAACTGAGTAATTTGATGAAATGGTACCGACTAGGGAAGTTTGATTTGCGGCAATGAGTCGCACAGTAAAAACATGGTTTCCCGGTTCTGAAATAAAGCTAGGAAATAAAATTTCTGCAGTTTTAGTTGTTTCTAAGTCAATTAAAGCAAATAGAGTATCTTTTTTATTATTATCAATCTGATATTCAATTACTAACGTGTCAATTGAACTAATGCCAATATTCTTAATTATTACTGATGCCTGAATGGAATCATTCGAGTTATAAAGGTCTTTTGGAGAGTTAATTCCTATAAAACGGGCATTGTATGTTTGTGTAATATCTTCAGAGTATAAAGGCGAAGCCCACAAACCCCTGCCATAAGTAGAAGCCCTAATGGTATTATTTGCTGGGTTTTGTACATCGTAATATATTTCCAACTCCGAAACCTCTGCTGATGCCGGTAATCCATTACTGAAGTAAATCCATTCGGGCATGGTAGCATCTTTATAAAACACACCTATATCAGTACCAACATACAGCCCTTCGTTGCTTGTTACATCGTAAACTATTGTTGAATAATTGACCATTGGCAGATTCTTAGTTATCTTGCTCCATGTATTGCCTTGATCTTCTGATTTATAAACCTGATAATTAGTGGCCGTTACATAAACAATATTTTCATCGGTAGGGTGTGCCTCAATATCCGTAATAGTTACTGAAGGTAAGTTTGATAATTTAGTCCAGGTTGGTGTAGCCGAATTTGCATTTACAGTTCTAAAAACCGTTTTATCTTCTCTGGCGGCATAAAGTATATCTGAATTTGCTGGTGAATTCTCCAATACGCTGAAATTACTGGTATTGGCAATACTTGCTGAAATTTTTGTCCAGGCAACCGTACCGCTCTGCACATTCATAGTTCTCCAAATATTTTTCATTCCAACATACATTATTTTAGGATCATCCTCATTTAAAATGTAAGGAGTAACCCAGGCTCCCTCTTCAGTAATATTATCTGTAATTCTACCAAAACCGCCTCCATTAACACTTCGATAGATGGTACCATAATACAAGGAACCAAACTTGTATTTTTCAGTAGTATGATCAAATAGGCATTCCATACCATCACCACCTAGTATTACACTCCAAATATTGTCTTTAAAATAGCTGGTTCCATTATCTTGATTCCCGCATAGCACCCAATCGCGTTTGGTGGCACTTTGTCCTATTTTGTAAATTTGTGAAATAGAAATTCCCGATGAAATATTTTTCCAGGCTGTTCCCCCATTGTCGGTATAATACAGACCGCCATCATTTGCTGTATAGAGTCTGTTATTTAATAAATTAAAAGCCATGTCATGATGGTCGGCATGTACTGGAGGTGCCCCAGAACCTAACCAATGGGCATTAATTTTCCAGGATTTACCTGTATCTTTCGATTTCCAAATATTTACGCCTCCTGTATATACTATTTTAGGATCCACCGGATCAGCAGCAATACATAAGTCATACCAAGCTTGACCTCCATCATCACTGCCATTCGATTCCCAACCCATTATATTTGGAGTGGTACTTTGTGAGGAAAAACTAACTCCACTGTTTTCCGAGAAATAGATTGCTTTGAATGATTGTGCATTGGAGGCTAATATGTAAACGAATTCAGGATTTCCGGGTGTCACCGCAATTACACCCCTCGACCATGATGTTAATCCACTGCTTACTTTTGTCCACGATTCACCGGTATCAATAGAGCGATAAAAGGAATTTCCCTTTATGGCATATATAAAATCTGGATTTGAAGGTTTAAATGTCAACGATTTTGAGGTGCCGCTGGTTTTTAAATTCCATGTTTCACCTCCATCAATAGTTTTATAAATACCATTTTCAGTTGCTGCAAAAACTACTTCCGGGTAATTCGGATGAATAAGCATCATATTTACGGTTATTTCACCCATACCGTTTGATTTTGGCTCCCAGGTAGTTCCTCCATCAAAACTTTTATAAACCCCCATTCCCGGTGCATCTCCAGCATCACGATCACCGGTTCCCATATAAATAATATTTGGATTCAATGGGTCAACCACAATGGCTGATACCCCTAATGTTGGCATCCTATCGGTAGTGGTTTCCCAACTGGCTCCATTATTAGTTGTGCGCCAAAAACCGCCCGATGGTGCTCCAATATATATGGTATTTTGACTTACCGGATGAAAGGCAATAACATTTATTCGGCCCAATCCGTTGGGTTGTCCCGATTCAGGATTAGGTAAATTTACCGGACCTAAAATAGTCCAATCGCCTGTTCCATTTTTATTCTGTGGAGCTTTCATTAACTCCCGGTATGCATTATAAACGGCATCCGATTTAGGTCTGTTTCCTGCTTCGTCAACCCTCACTTTCATAAATTGTTCCCATCTTTTAAAGGGTTTCCAACCTGAACCTCTAGTAATATTCCTATTCTCCCAATACAAATTAAACGCACGTTGGGTGGCATAAAAATTTGCATTCTCATCCTGCATCATGTCAATCCAATAGGGAAAATTGGCAGAATCATTTAATACGGTTTCTTTGTCATTTTGAGCAGAAACCAGATTTACTAAAGCCAATAATATGGCGAGTGTTAAAATTTTTGTCATTATTATAATTTTTTATTTATGTTTTTTGCAGTTTTAAAAGTGCACGATATTACTAAAATAAATATATAAACTACTTCAAACATGCTTTAATTTGGTAAACTGTATATATAAAGTAGTTTATAAATTAAGTAGATATAAATTATAAATTGTTCAAGAACATACACGATGGAAATGCAAAAAATAAGCTATTTGACTATGCAACCCTAATTTTAAAACAAAAAATGATGCAATAATTAAAGTTTTTGAAAAATATTTTAACCTATAGGTAGGGTTAGTGGTTATTTGTCTGTTTAAATAGTTGTATCAAGATAAAAAGTTAAATAAGTACCCTGATAATAAAACATAATATGGAAAAAGATATAAAACTTGGAGTTTACAAGATTTTAAGAAAACTCGGCGTAAACCGTGATGAAATCTATCCTGAAGCAAAATTTAAAACAGATTACTTTTTTGATGATGTAGATTGGAATTGCTTTTTATTTTTTGTTGAAAGTAAATTCAATATTTCAATTACCGATGATGATCAGAAAGAAATGGTAACTTTAGCAAACACCATTGATGTGGTTGATAGACATATACATTCAATACATCCAAACTAAATACTACTACTTACTTTACTTTAAAAATCCCCTTTTTTGGGGATTTTTTTATACTAAAAAACCTTCCTTCTTGTTTTCCTGCAAAGCATCTAGTGCTTACAAAATCTTTTTGAGTAAAAAAATTCCCATTCTTCCAATACTTATAAAAAAACAGTTATTTTTGTCTGATTTGAAAAAAAGTAACCATTTTTAGGTCTAAAAAATTGAAAATTAAAGAAATATAATCTTATTAGTATGAGTTTTTTAAATGAGCTATTAACAAAGTTATTTGGAAATAAATCGGATAGAGATAATAAAGAAATTATGCCTTTTGTTGAAAAGACCAAAGAAGAATTTCTAAAGTTATCATCCTTTAGTAATGACCAATTGAGGAATAAAACCACTGAGCTCCAGAATAGGATCGCCGATTTTATAAGTCCCGAGAATCAAGAAATTGCAGTTTTAAAAGAAAAACTAGATTCCGATATCTTAGAAATAGAGCAACGTGAAGATATTTATCAACAAATTGATCTGATTGAAAAACAAATCGACGATAAAATCGACCAAATATTAGACCAGTTGCTTCCCGAAGCTTTTGCAGTTGTTAAAGAAACAGCGCGAAGATTTAAAGAAAATGAGTTTCTTGAAGTAACTGCCAATCAATTCGACAGAAATATTGCCGCTCGCCGAGACAGTGTTGAAATTAAAGGAGATAATGCTATTTGGCACAATAAATGGATTGCTGGTGGTAACCAAATTACCTGGGACATGGTTCACTACGATGTTCAATTAATTGGTGGTGTAGCCTTACATAAAGGGAAAATTGCTGAAATGGGAACTGGAGAAGGTAAAACATTGGTTGCAACCCTTCCGGTTTTCTTAAACGCCATTACACGACGGGGAGTTCACATGGTAACTGTTAACGATTATCTGGCAAAAAGGGATGCCGAGTGGATGGGAACTCTTTATGAATTTCATGGATTATCGGTTGACTGTATTGATAAACATCAGCCCAATTCTGACGATCGGAGAAAAGCTTATCAAGCCGACGTAACATTTGGAACTAACAACGAATTTGGATTTGATTACCTGCGCGATAACATGGCTATAAGTCCCGATGATTTAGTTCAGCGCCGACACAATTATGCCATTGTTGATGAGGTGGATTCGGTTTTAATTGACGATGCCCGGACACCGCTCATCATTTCAGGTCCTGTTGCCAAAGGCGAAAATCAATTATTTGATGAATTAAAACCCAAGGTACTAAAACTGCATACCGCACAAAGGAATTTAGTAACCCAAATTCTCTCCGATGCAAAAAAACTGATTGCCGAAGGAAAAGATGAAGAGGGTGGCTTGCTGCTTTTAAGAGCCCATAAAGGGTTACCTAAAAACAAAGCCCTCATAAAATATTTAAACGAATCGGGTATGAAAGTTCTCATGCTTAAAACCGAGAACACTTATATGCAGGATAACAATAAAAACATGCATAAAGTAACCGATGAACTTTTTTTTGTTATTGATGAAAAACAAAATGCCATTGAATTGACAGAAAAAGGTATTGATTTGATTTCAACCGATTCTGAAGACCATACGTTTTTTGTTTTACCCGATGTAGGAGCCGAAATTGCCGATTTGGAAAAAAGGAATATAAAAAGTGAGGAGCGACTTCAGTTAAAAGATAAGCTTTTGCAAGATTATTCAATAAAATCGGAGCGGGTTCACACTATTAACCAACTTTTAAAAGCCTACGCCATGTTTGAAAATGACGTAGAATATGTAGTTGTGGACAATAAGGTTAAAATAGTTGATGAGCAAACCGGTCGTATAATGGAAGGGCGCCGCTATTCCGATGGGTTGCACCAAGCTATTGAAGCTAAAGAAAATGTAAAAGTGGAAGCAGCAACTCAAACTTTTGCAACCATTACTCTTCAAAACTACTTTAGAATGTACCATAAACTTTCCGGTATGACTGGTACAGCAGAAACTGAAGCCGGTGAATTATGGGATATCTATAAATTAGATGTGGTTGTTATTCCAACCAACCGACCGGTGGTAAGAAAAGACCATGAAGATTTAGTTTATAAAACAACCCGGGAAAAATACAATGCAGTTATTGATGAAGTAGCTTCATTGGTTGAAAAAAACCGACCGGTATTGGTGGGTACTACCTCCGTTGAAGTATCAGAATTGTTGAGCCGGATGTTAAAAATGAGAGGCATTAAACACAATGTGCTGAATGCAAAACTACATCAGCGCGAAGCAGATATTGTTTCTGAAGCAGGTAAACCACGCACGGTTACTATAGCAACCAACATGGCTGGTAGGGGAACCGATATTAAACTTACTGAAGAAGTAAAGCAAGCCGGTGGTTTAGCCATTTTAGGTACTGAAAGGCATGAATCGCGAAGGGTTGACCGACAGTTGCGAGGCCGTGCCGGACGCCAGGGTGACCCAGGCTCATCTCAGTTTTTTGTTGCTTTGGATGACAATTTAATGCGCTTATTCGGCTCCGATAGAATTGCTAGTTTAATGGATAGGTTGGGATTAAAAGAAGGTGAGGTAATTCAGCATTCCATGATTTCAAAGTCAATTGAAAGAGCCCAAAAGAAAGTTGAAGAAAATAACTTTGGAATACGTAAACGATTGTTGGAGTACGATGATGTGATGAATAATCAACGGGAAGTTATTTATAAGAAAAGAAAACATGCTTTATTTGGCGATAGGTTGAAAGTGGATATTGTTAATAACATTTACGATGTTTGTGAAAATCTAATTAATGAACATCAGGAAACTCATGATTATGAAGGATTAACCTTAACAGCCTACAGGGTGCTTTCCATTGAACCATCTTTTAGTGAAGCAGAATTAAAGACAGAAGATAAAAACATTTTAACCGACAAATTATATTATTCTGCTTTAGATTCCTATAAACGGAAATCAAAGTCAATTCAAGAAAGAGTATATCCGGTTGTTAAAGGTGTTTATGAGCGTCAGAGTCAGGTTTACGACAATATTGTAATTCCAATCTCTGACGGCATTAAAGTATATAATATTGTAACCAATCTGAAAAAAGCTTATGAATCGGAAGGTAAAGATTTGGTTAAATCGATAGAAAAGTCAATCAGCTTAATGACCATAGATGAATCTTGGAAAGAACATCTTAGAGAAATGGATGATCTGAAACAATCGGTTCAAAATGCTACCTATGAGCAAAAAGATCCCTTATTGATTTATAAATTTGAATCATACGAACTTTTTAAGTCAATGATAGATAAAGTGAGCCACGATGTGGTTTCCATTTTAATGAAAGGAAATATCCCAATTCAAGATCCAGAACAGGTAAAGCAAGCTGAGCAACGCAGGAAACTTGATATGAGTAAATTTAATACTTCAAGGAACGAGCAAGGAGATTCAGTGGACCAAAAGAAAATAGTTCAACCCATAAGAGTTGAAAAAAAAGTGGGACGAAATGAACCATGCCCTTGTGGAAGTGGAAAAAAATACAAACAATGCCACGGTATTAATGCAGAATAAGTGGAATGATAACACAAAAAAAATATAATCCAATAAAACTAAAGCTAAGTAAGCTTTTTGGTGGTTCAGGTGCTGAAAATTTTAAACGAAAAGTTAAAGCTTGTTCCATTGAAAAAGCAACAACTGTTGGTGTATCCTTTGTTGTTACCAACCCGAATGAACTTGAAGAAATAAAAAAAATTCTGAAACAACTTCATAGTTTAGGTATTAAAACTTTTGCTTTAGGATATATACCTGAAAAAAAACCTCATGATTTTTATCTGAGTGAGAAGTCATGCAATTTTTTCTGCGACAAGGAGCTCGATTGGCTTTTACGACCAAATAATGTAGCCGCTTCTGAATTTCAAAATTCCACGTTTGATATTTTAATTGACCTTGGAACTTATTCCTACTATCCGATGCAACATTTGTTAAATAATTCAAAGGCAACATTTAAAGTAGGTTGGTACACCGAAAATGGACCCTTTGATTTAATGATGAATATTGATCCTAAAAAAGGACTTGATTTTTATTTTACTCAAGTCCTGCATTATCTATCAATTTTAAAATAAAAAAACTAATTAATCATGAATATTAGTCGATTCAAAGGAACAGGTGTTGCACTCATTACACCATTCAGAAGTGATGGAAGTATTGATTTTAGTGCATTAAAACGAATGGTTAATTATCAGATTGAAAATGGTACTAATTATTTGGTAGCTTTAGGAACAACAAGTGAATCTCCGACACTAACATTCGATGAGCGCCAGGCCGTTTTAGATTATATTATTGAAGTAAATAATAAACGATTGCCCTTGGTGGTGGGATGTGGCAGCAATAATACCAGAGAACTGGTTGAAATGGCAAGAAACTTTGACAAACCAGGAGTTGATGCGTTGCTTTCTGTAGCCCCTTACTATAACAAACCCAACCAGGAAGGTCTTTTTTTACACTATAAAGCATTAGCAAACACAACGCTTTTACCCATTATTTTGTATAATGTTCCGGGACGAACCGCCTCAAATATTGATGCACAAACAACCATTAAACTGGCTAATGAATTTAAGAACATAATTGGAATTAAAGAAGCTTCAGGCAATTTAGCGCAAGCTATGCAACTGATTAAAAATAAACCAAAAAACTTTTTAGTTTTATCGGGTGATGATGCCACTGCATTGCCTTTAATCGCATTGGGCTTTGATGGAGTAATATCTGTAGTTGCCAATGCTTTTCCGGCAATTTATTCTGAATTGATTCGGCTGTCAATAAAAGGAGATTTTGAAAAGGCACGCGAATTACATTATCGAATCATAAATATAATTGATTCCCTATTCGAAGAAGGAAATCCAGCAGGAGTTAAAGCATATCTTTCATGCAATGGTTTGATTGAGAACAACTTGAGATTGCCATTAGTTCCTGTAAGTAAAGCATTGATGACAAAAATAAAAGACTACAATTCAAAATTATAAGGATTCTTGTCTTCTTTTTTTTAATTGGAAGTTTTTCGTTTTACTAGTTAAACAGGTTGGAAATATTTATTCATTATTTTCCAAATTGTATATTTTAAATGCGATACTTATAAAATGCCTCTTTGATAGTTTAAATTCAGATGAATAACCATCGATACATTAAAAAAAACCTTGGGCGAAAATTTGAATTTACCCTAATCAAACAAGTACAATTAACTGATAATAATGAAGAATTCTATATTATTGAAGATGACCAACAATCAAAATTCCTCCTCTTAAAAAAGCTGTATCTCCCCTATCACTTTAAAATTGGACAAAAAATAACTTGTACTTTTGATAAAATAAAT
>DYQV01000374.1 GCA_020719105.1 Rikenella microfusus | reverse complement strand
GTTAGAGGTTAGAAGTTAGAGGTTAGAGGTTAGAAGTTAGAGGTTAGAAATTAGAAGTTGGGAAAGCCCTGAAAGGGCGAAAGAACAAAGCTCGGGGCACTTGTCTCGCTTTAGCGGAACGCCCCGAGATATTAGACAAAGGTAGAAAGCGGTGTATCCAACCATGTTTCATTGGAATGGCAATATAACATGCACCGCAAAATAGATAGAACAATTGGAAGTTAGAAGTCGGAAGACAGAAGTCAGAAATTAGAAAATAGAAGTTGGAAGTCAGAAGTTAGGAGTGGGATCATGGAAAACTGAAATTAGAACCTTCTGGAAAGGATTAAAACCATTGACGCATTTAACTGGAAATTGTTAAAAACTTCGTTCATTACTTATTAGGCAACCATTAAATGGCAACAAGCAAAAGACTTATCTTAGCAAAAACTAAAAAAATGGCAATGCTAAAATTACCCCTTTTTACTGTCTTACTTTCGTTGCCCTTTTGGGGGTTGACCCAATCAAGCACCTTGCTCGAAAAAGCAATTGATAAAACTATTGAAGTTAAATACTCCACCAAGCCAGGCGATAACATAAACAATCAATTTTTAATGCTGGTTGCCAAGGCAAAATCATTGCCCAAAGAGCAAGCGGTGTTAACTTACAAAGTAAAAGAATACCAAAAAATTATTAAATCGAATAACAATCTCCAACTATTGCTTTCGGTAGGTAATTTAGTAAATAGCGAGGAGATTAATTACCTCAATTTTGGAATAACCAATTTTTTAAAACCCAGCATAGTTTCTTATAAATATGCTTGGGAAGATAAAGACGGAACCGTACTTGAAACCAAACGAATTGAAAAAGTCCCGTTTAAAAATGGGGCGTACTTGCTTAAAAATACGATACCGGATACCTACCAAGAGACCACCTACAAATTATATTTATCGGAACTAACATTGGGATTTGATGCAACCGATGTAAAAAAGTTGGATGAATTTATCAGCACTGTGGATGGATATTATAATGCCGATGCCCGGCTTAATCTTTTAGAACAGGAGTTGATGCAAATCAAAGTGGATTCATTGGAATTATTGGAAGCCAATTATCAAAAAACATTGGATAATTTAAAGGTTTTCAGCCACATAAAATCATCACGATTCTCCAGCAAACTGGATTTAGATACCAACGACCCTGTTAAATTAATGTCGCATTTGGGTAGGGCCGAAGAACAAAATAAAACTCTCAAGAAAGAATTAGAATTTGCACGCGACAACATGCATATAACCTATTATCGCAAAGGGTTAGACTGGCAGCGCTGGAATAATCAGCCTCTTGCCAACGACTATTTCAATAAATCCATTAAAAACAAAAATACCTATGCCCCACCCTACATTGAGTTAGCTCAATTCAATTTTATAACAAAGCAGTATTCTTCAGCCATTGATACTTGTAAAAAAGTATTGATAACCCTAAAAACCGATACCGATACCCGATACAAAGCGGTTAAACTCTCAGAATCGGTAATTTATGTTTATATCGATTCAGTGAAATCGCTCATTGAATTAAAAGAATTCAATTCAGCAGTCGCACTTTTTGAACAGTGCAAGCAATACGCCAAAAATATTCCGGGAATTAAATTATTTGCAGAATTTGACAACTTACAAGCTTCCCTCTACCAAGCATACTATAATGAAATGGCCGACAAAATTAGTAGTTTGATTGCATCTGATGAGCTAATGACTGCCCATATGAGTTTAGATTCCATGACTCGTTTCAGAACAATTAATGCTAGGTATTTACCCGATGCCAACAAAGAGAATAACTTACTTAAATCACTTTATGACGCTTGGATTATAAAAGGCAAGAAATTTTTGGAAACTAACGAAACAGATTCTTCGCTTATGGCACTAGCAAAAGCTTCCGATCTATGCCACAGGTACTCTGTAATTTCATGCACTGACGATTTGAATCAACTTTCTGCCCAAGCTTATCAATCCCAGTATAATCAATTCTTAGATAAAACAAAACAAGCCATTGATGATAAATTAGCCGATTCTGCCTTGATTTTGCTCAATACAGCCCGGGTTCTTACTCAAAAGAATAACGTTCCTGCAAATCCAATAGCCGACACCTTGTTTCAAGCAGCTAAACAGTTAAAGTATAACGAACTTATAATAGCAGGAGATCAATCGTATCACCGAAACCAAATGCGTGAAGCATTGGCTTTTTATCAGGAATCGGCTGTGCTAGAAAGTGAGATTGTATTAGTAACCAATCCTGAATTGCCAGACAAAATTAATGCGACGGTTCAAAATATGATTTTAATGCTTTGTAACCTATGCGAGTCATTTATTGAAGCGCTGAATTTGCCGGAAGCACAGCAGCGATATTCACAAGCAAATAATTTAGCAATCGAATTCGACCTCATTAACAACAAAGAAGTATCTGCAGCTTTAGAGTCATTAGCAGAACAATTGAACTTAGGCAAGTGCAATCAATGGGTGCAAGCATTTATCGTTCAAATTTCGGTGGCAAAAAAATTTATTGATAAACGGGAATTTATTTTAGCTGACCAAGCATTGGAAAAGGCGTCAGAGGTTAATAATTCTCACAAAGAATGCCTAATTGATGTTCATGAATATTCTGAATTAAGCCGTCAAATCAGTGCTATGGTTAATTACCAGAAACAAATAAAAAGCATTGATGAGTTACTCAATGAAAAAGAATATAGCGATGCTGTTGAGAATTACATTCAATTAACCTCTTTTTATGCTGACTCCTGCCAAAACAATTATGGTATTGAACATCAGCCGCTTGATGTTTTTATCAGCACCCATCCAAACAACCTGTTTATTGATTTTGGGGTGCGGTATTACACCGAATTGGGTAATACGGATTTTGCCATTAATTTACTGGAAATACTTCGTAATAAAGATTACATCTCAGCCTGGTCGCAAATAAGCCAAGAAACTTTAGGAAATAAACTAGCCCTTTTGGACTACGAGAACAATCCGGAACTTAATCCGAAAGAAAAGGTTTTGGATTATACCAAATCCGATAAATGGTATAATTATCTAAAAAAAGCCTATTTATTGCAATGGAACAAGTTTTAAAATTGAAGATGTGAGATAATAGA
>DYQV01000373.1 GCA_020719105.1 Rikenella microfusus | reverse complement strand
TCTCATATCTCACATCTAAACTTAATAAGTGTTCACCTTATCACCTAAATAAGCAATAAACACATCTAATTTAGGAAGTAATTTCTTAATTTTCATTAAGTTTCCCAGTTTTATAGTACCAATAACGTAGTTGTTTTGTTTTGAAGTATAACGTTCCATGATTTCATCAAAATCGAAATGGCTGAAATCGAGAGAGTTGGTGTAGCGCAAATAAATTTTCAAGGTGTGATCGATGGTATAAGTTGGGATGTTAAAGTATTTTTGTTTTTTGTATTCGTACTTATAGTTGTGCAAACGGGCCGTAATATCCGAAAGTACCGCCGAACCGGTTGGATGCCCACCGGCTCCTTTGCCAAACATGAACTGCTTATCGTAAGCTTCTCCTTGAATTACCACGCCATTGAATTCATCTTCCACACCATAAATATATTTGTCGGGTGTCACCAAGCGGGGAAGTACATACATCGTAATTTCATTCTTGTTGATTTTGGTTACCTGGGCCACCAATTTGATGCGGTAGCCTTTTTCGCGGGCATATTGGATATCGAAATCCGATATTTTCGAAATGCCATAATTCAGCACATCATCGGGGTTCACAATGGTTCCAAAACCGTGGACCGCCAAAATAACCAATTTGTATAGGCTGTCGAATCCTTCCACATCGAACACCGGGTTGCTTTCAGCAAAGCCTAAGTCCTGGGCCATTTTCAGGGCTTTGGAATATTCCATCTTATCGTTGAAGATGCGTGTCAGGATGAAATTCGACGAACCGTTTAAAATCCCGGTAATGGATTTAAGCAGGTCGTTATCGTAATACTCTTCCAGGTTCCGGATAACCGGGATGCTGCCACAGGCGGAGGCATCGTAAAGCATGGCCACGTTGTTCTCTTTTTGCAAGGCAATGAGTTCCGTTATGTGCGTTGAAATCATTTTTTTGTTGCCCGAAACCACCGACTTTCCATTTTGCAGGGCTTTTTTTACCAAGTGATAGGCCTCATCGGCGTCGTCAATCAATTCCACAATCAGGTTGATTTCCGGATCGTGGATCAATTCATCGGCGTCGAGAGTGAAGTTTTCCACCGGCAGTTTCCGCTTCTTATCGGGGTTTTTGATGCAGATTTTCTTGATTTCGACCCGTGCATTGGGCGATTTTTCCAATACCTCGAAAAGACCTTGGCCAACGGTGCCAAAGCCTATCAATCCTATTTTTAGATGGGTTTCCATAGTATAAATTTCTTTTTCTACTGGTATTTAAATGTTTCAACAATGAGCGTACAAATATTTTTGCATGTTTTAGCGTCCATGTTTCCAATTTTTTCAATCAATCTTGATTTGTCAACACTTCTTATCTGGTCAACCACCAACTGTCCCCGTTTGGTTTTAAAAAGGCAATCCAAACGGGTTGGATAAGGTTTGATGGTACTTGTTAAGGGAACAATTACCACCGTGTTTAAAAATTTATTAGCTTCATCGGGGGAAACAATCAAGCAAGGACGCAGTTTGCTGATTTCAGAACCCCTCGTTGGGTTCAAGTCAATATTCCAAACCTCGAACCTCTTCACCATGTCCATTCTTTTTTGTCAAATTCGTTATCAAACTCCCTAATTTCCTCTTCCGGGATAAACCCTTGGGCTATAGCCTCCGCAAATTGATTTTCCCAATTGGTCCGTGCTTTGTTTTCAGTCAGCGATTTTATTAATAATCCTCCATCTTTTACCTGAATATCAATGCGTTTGCTTTCCCCTAGCGTACTCAAAAGCTTCTTGGGGATAATAAGCCCTTGAGAATTCCCTATTTTAACAATGGTTGTTTCCATTTCAAATAAATTTATGGTTGTAAAGATACAATAAGTTATAACGTGTTATAACTTACATTAACTACTTTTTAATAACTATTGTTTGAATGTGCAGCCATCATTTTTTTAGTTTTCAATTTATTCAATATTTAAAAATGCTTTATAAATCTTGTTCTGTTTTTCAAATTCCAGCAAAAATCCATCATGGCCATAAAAGGAATCGAGCATGGCTAATTGGCTTCCAGGAATGTGGTCGTGTATCAATTGCTGATCCTCGGTGGTAAAAAGCAAATCGGAGCTGATGGAAATGATCAAGGTTTTAGCTTTAATCCGAGCCAAGGCTTTTTCATAACCGCCACGCCCACGGCCCACATTATGTGAATCGAGCGCTTTCGACAGATAATAATATGAATAGGCATTGAACCGTTTTATCAGCTTATCGCCTTGATAAGCTTGGTACGAACTGGCTTTGTACTCATCGGTTTTTTCCATATCGTCTTCAGCCTGGGTAAGGTTGTAAGCGTTTCGGTTCCGGTAACTGATGAGAGCCATGCTTCGCGCTGCTTTCATGCCTTTGGCACCGCCATCGGGTCGGTCTTCAAAATAGGTGGAATCGGCTTCAATGGCCAACCGTTGACTTTCGTCGAAAGCGGCTACCCAAGGGGTGTTCACGGCATTGGTGGCCACATAAATGGCATGTTCAAACAAATCAGGGTCTGAAATGGTCCATTCCAAAGCCTGATGGCCGCCGATGGAACAGCCCAACACCAGATAGATTTTCTCAATCCCTAAATGATGGCGCAGTATTTCATGTGCCTTAACCTGGTCGCGCACGGTAACCTGTGGAAAGGTCCGGTAATAAGGGTTCCCGGTTTTTGGGTTGATAGATAATGGACCGGTGGTACCGTAGCAGGATCCTAATATATTGGCGCAAACAATGAAGTATCGTTCGGGATCAAAAAAGTAGCCGTGCCCGACCATTCCCGGCCACCAATCCACGGGGTCGGCATTGGCAGTAAAGGCATGGCACACCCAAACCACATTGCTTTGGTCGGTATTCAATTTACCATAGGTTGTGTAAGCAATCTCAATTTCAGGCAGCGATGCTCCGTTTTCAAGCTCAAATTCCTGAGCGTATTTTAGGTATTGAACGTTCTTCCCACCATCATGCGAAAGGTACTGGGGTTTTATCAAACAGTCGGTTTCAGTTGTATTCATTGTTTGGTTGCTGGTTTCTAGTTGTTGGTTACTAACTACCAACTTCTATCTTCGGACTTCTAACTTCTATTCTCTATTTTCTAATCTCAAATCTCAAATCTCAAATCTCA
>DYQV01000372.1 GCA_020719105.1 Rikenella microfusus | reverse complement strand
TGCTCAGGTATGAATAAAGCGGGTTAATAGTGATCAGTTTATTGCTGCTATTGAAAGCGTAATAATTGGCAAAAAATACTTTTCACCCGAAATTGAGGCACTTGTAAAAGAAGGGGTTATGCTCGTTAGCTCCTTGTTAAGCTTAACCACTCGCGAACTTGAAGTACTCAGGTTAATTGCTTGTGGGGCATCCACCAAAGAAATTGCTGAGCAATTATTTATATCAATAAAAACCGTTGAAACGTACCGTAAAAACTTATTTCTCAAGTTTAATGTAGCAAATATGGCGGTGCTGGTTAAAAAAGCTACCGAAATAGGAATTATACAATCGTTCATTCATCAGTAAATAATTTTAACCAAGAATTGATTATGAGTAATTTAGCACCAGGTATTTATTTGGTAATCATTTTTGTGAGTAAATAGTTCAATTCAAGAACCTGTTCAATTAGAGGTAAAACCGTTTCTCCATCGAAATCTACAAAATCTGTATAATCACTTTCTTGTCTCCACAAAAACAAATTTGAATATAACTTTCCGTATTTAATATCAAGGTTGCCTGTTTTTATAAAGTGAAGATTAAATTGAGTTTTTGCACCATTATGAGTCTCCGATTTCAAATCGAACTTAAAAAGAAGAGCACTTACCAAGTAAAAACTTGAATAGTAAAGTCTATTTACACATGAATTCCATCTTTGATTTATTGCCAACAACTTTGCATCCTCAAAAATCTCATTCGATTTTAGAACTCTGTAATCAATATAATCTTGTTTTGAACCAGTCATTATAAATATATTCCCTCCCTTTTAATATTTTGATAAAGAGGTGTAATTTCATGTTTTTGCTCCCAATCATTTTTTGAAAATACAAATATCGAAATAGGTTCTCCTATTTCAAGTTCAATATCAAAAAGTTCATCTCTATACTCCTTCTCAATCATTCTATTAACGATAGGCTGATTTAGAAGTATCAAAATATCCCAATCGGAGTTCTTATGAGACTGTCCACGAGCATGTGATCCAAAAAGAATTATATCGGCAAAAGGATTTTTTTGTTTAATCCTCGACTTGATCATTTGTGCGATATTTTTTTCTTTCTTATTCATATTTGCAAATATAAACTGAACCTTGCAGATTCGCAAATTCACTTGGTGCTAACTCATGGTTTACCGTGAGCTAAAAATCACGGTAAACAGGGATTGTGAGAACCTCATGTTACCACCTTGCATTACTGGAAAACGGGTTTTATGTAATGCTCTGTTTTTCCGCAACAATAAAACAATAAATGAATAAAAGGCTTACCACCATACTTATTGCCGATAACCACCCACTGATGCTTGAAGGGTTGGCCAAGCTTATTGAAAGCGATGCAGAATATTCATTAGTAGGCCAAGCAACCAATGGAAACCAGGCAATGGAATTGTATCATACTCATAAACCTGATTTGAGTATCCTTGAAATTAAAATGGACAGGTTAACAGGTATTGAGGTAACAAAGAAAATAAAGAAAGTTGATAAGTACGCAAAGGTAATTTTATTCACCATGCATTTGGAGCTATGGGCCATATTAAGTGCAAAAAAAGTAAATCCCGAAGGAATTATATTAAAGAAAGATACTACCGACGAGCTTAAAATTGCCATAAAAAAAAGTTGTTGCCGGTTATCGTTATTACTCCCCAGAAATAAATGAACTTGCTTTAGAAGGAGAATTTCTGGAACAGTCGGTATTAACCCGGATTATTCTTGAATAATCCTGACGATAAAGCTATTCCTCAAAATTGGGGAAATAAAAACTCCCAATTTTGGGAATAGCTATCCCGATGTAAAATCGGGAGGGGTTTACTTGCGTGAGCTCACTTTGTTCGGTTCCCGCTTTGCAACCCAATACCCGTCGCACATTCATACCTTTCGCTATGCTCAGGTATGAATAAAGCGGGTTAAATATCACTGCACGCAAACTCGAAGTGTTATCGTTAATTTCAATTGGCATGTCAACGGTGGCTATTGCCGAAAAGTTATGTCTGTCGGTTAATACAGTTGAAACCTACCGTAAAAACCTGTTTCATAAATTCGGTGTTTCCAATATGGTACTATTGGTAAAGAAGGCTATGCAAAGTGGCATAGCGCTATAACAATATGCCATCACGGTAATCCATGATAATATTTCACGGTTTACCGTGATTGACAGAAAGCAATCAAGTAACTATGTTTGAATAACAATAATTTACAACTTATGATGGCAACAGTTTTTAAGAGTAAACAGCAAAATACCGGGTTGAACATTTTAGGAGAATTATTTCACTCTACGCCACATAGGGCCTGGAATATAACCCAACTGTTCCATCGGCTGCACTTCGACAAGCTCAGTGGAGCCCTCTCGGGATCAGTTCGACTAAATAATTTTGCGAATCAAAATTATAGTCTCACTGATTTAACAGGGAATACCGAAATATATACCGGCGAATGCCATATTTGGCAACATGGAAGAGTCTATTTCTATGAAGCTGCTGTTATGGTAAAAAAAAGTAGTGGTAACAAGCTTTCCTTACAAATTGAAACAAACGGTAAAGTATTGATAAACCCAAATTTTGAAGCTACCATAAGCGAAATGGTAACTATTAACGATGCCAATGATTGGGTTAGCGTTTATCGGTTATATCAAGGCAACCAACTTATTGGAACACTGAAAGAGGGTTGGTTGCATTTGTGCTTTGTTTTTAATGAAAAGGAAGTGTTTTTTTTAGGGGAAAGTTTAAGAGAAGAACCAATTATAAATCAATGTCGTTAAGTTAGTGAAATTTCATAATCGTTTGTAATTCATTGAGTAAGGTTTCTTTGGTTTTGTTTTTCGCGGGTTACTTCGTCCCGGTCAGATTATTTCTCTTGTTTCCCCTACTATTTTGTCAAATGCGTTTAGTGCCTTTTCAAATTGCTTTCTCAAAAATACTGCAATCAATATATCTTGTGTCATTGACAGGGCATTTGTTCGGTTGATTTTTTGATCATGCTTCCTGTTTTCGTCGGCTCTGTATTCCTCAACTACTTAGTGTTTCTAAGAAAACTATGCTTTTTTTAATTTTAACCCGCTTTATTCATACCTGAGCACAGCGAAAGGTGTGAATGTGCGATG
>DYQV01000371.1 GCA_020719105.1 Rikenella microfusus | reverse complement strand
TTAAGGCATTATATGTAAAAAAAATGCATCAACACCCTCTGTTTAAGCATGATTTGTTGTTTCTGATTAAAAAAATTGATATAGAATTGCCTGCAAATTATGATGAGTGGTTTGATGAAATTACAACTTTTAACTTAAATGCACGATATGATGATTATAAGCAAAGTTTTTATAAACTCTGTACTCCTGAATATTCAAAGGCATGGATTGAAAAAATTGAAATTTTAAGACAATGGTTGATAAGTCAATTATAAATACAGCAAAACGCTATATTCAAAGCATTCCAGCAGAGTTGGAATTAAAAAAAGCTTATTTGTTTGGTTCCTATGCTAAAGGGAATCAACATCCTGAAAGTGATATTGATATTGCAGTTGTAATTGGTAAAATGGATGATTTTTATACAGTACAGATGCAATTAATGCGTTTGAGACGTGATATAGATTTAAGGATTGAACCACATCCGATTTGGGAAGGGGATTTTAATATTCAGAATCCATTTGCCTATGAGATTGAAAAGACAGGTTTGGAACTGAAATAAAACCACTATGCCTCATAAACAGGGTTTTGAGCTCATCAAGGGTTACCATTTATGCAGGGCAATCGCATTTAAAATCCCGTTAGGGATTAATCCATCCGATAATTCAATATCTGCACTGGGCAACAAGTTTCCAGCTATATCATATACTTCAACTTTTCCTTCTGGAAACCTATAGTTATTGAAAATTAGTTTCGATGAACCATTAGCTGTCGGATTACCTGTTAGAGCTACACCAACCTCATTTATAACCGCATCATCAATACCCGTAACATCTCTTAAAACATAATTCTTAGGCGATAAAAAGCACTATCATTAATAACCGTATCATTGCCAATAATATAAACAATACCCGCCGTGGGGCCATTATCGGGTTTACAAATAGTACAGATTTAATCTGCCATATATTTTATCAGAGATAACTATATTCAGTCCTGCATAGTTATACGGCTTATGTTTGGTAAATAGCCGTTCAATTCCCCTTTTACCGCAATCCTTTCTTAAAATTAAACGTAGTTGAGGGTTGCACAGCCTCTGATTGCTTGAGACGAGTGAATACTTTTTTAAGGGTAGCTTTTGAGGGTTCTTCAAAACAAAGGTCAATTAAATACCGGTAAAACCCCTGTTGAGTAAGTTTTGCCTTGTATTGCAGCAGCGAAACCGGTATTTCGGGCAACAAGTGGGTGATGCCGTTTACAATCTGTCGGCGGTAGTTTTGTTTCTCATTACTAATTTTGTCTTCGGCCAAGTTTATGGGTTGCCTTGAGTAGAACAATTTTGGATAATAGTACATTGGAATTACCTGGTCACGTGCAGAACCTGCCAGCAAATTATCCATTTCATTTTCAAAAGGGCTGGTAATCCATTGGGCACCTTCTTCTTCAAGTAAGCCAAGAGCCGCATCGTTGTATCCATATACATTTTCGTTGGTTCCAAAAATAGCCTCTATGGGCATGATTTCTTTTTGCGAAAGGTGGCTCAGCGAAAAACGGTTAAATCCTGCTCCGGCTAAGTCGGTACACCGGTTGGCATAAAATTCAATATCCTTTTCGGGGATAAACTGGGGCAATTCAAACCAAATGTTTGGTTTGTTTTCTTGAAGTATCGGCAATTCCAAATTAATTCGTTTCCAATCGGTTTTGCTAAGTTGCAGCACCAACTGGCTGAAATAGGCAAAACTGAGCATGGGTAACCAATTCAGATTATTTATACGCACATACAACAATTCGTTCCCTGAATTTCTTTTATGCTTTAACCGATTTAAAATAGTAGCTTTTTGTTGTGGGGCTATTTTTGGTATTATTTTGCTGGGTTCCCCTTTCAATTTCGATGGAAACCGAAACTGTCCCGTTCCAACAAGGGTAAGCTCATCGTTGGGTTTTATACCCGATATTTTGGTCGAAAGTTGATAGGTTTTTTCATCGGTTCTATGGATGTGATCCAATGTAAAAGTCACCGGTTCACTGTCGTTTTGGGTCCTCACTCGCAACCGATATCCCGGTTTCATTTCTGTGTTTGATTCAATACTGATTTTGTTACCAGCAATTTGGATAATTTTGCCTATGGGCAATCCTGTTCCCGGCACTAATGAAATGGAATTGGCTACTTGATTGGAATAAAACCACTGTGTTTTTTCGCGTCCCATATCCATAGATAAAATCTCCAGAGCTTTGGGTAATGTATTTGGGTCATCTATCACCATGCGGTAAGCTCGGGCCACTTGATACACATATTCAGCCGATTTTAAGCGGCCTTCAATTTTTAACGAATGCACACCCAGTTCCATCAATTTTGGAATTAAGGTAATTTGTTGGTTATCTTTCAAACTGAATACCGATTTTTGTTCTTGGTGGTCAGTATAAAACCTTCGGCAAGGTTGTGCACACAATCCACGGTTGGCTCCGGCACCCCCTAAATAACTGCTGAACAAACACATCCCTGAAAAGGAGTAACAAAGGGCACCGTGCACAAATACCTCGGTTTCAATGGGCGATTTTTCCTGAATTGATTCCAGTTCCGGAAGTGTGAGTTCGCGGGAAAGTATGACCCTTGAAAAGCCCAGTTTATTACAATAAGATGTTCCGGCTGAGTTATGATTCGCCATTTGGGTGCTGGCATGAACGGGCAGTTTTGGAAAATAGTTTTTCAGCAAAAAGTAAGTCCCCCAATCCTGGATAATTACAGCAGCTACCTTTGTTTGCGACAGAAACCACAAGGTATCAATCAGTTCACTTATTTCGGAATTTTTTATGACCGTATTAAGTGTAACATATACTTTCACTTTGGCAGAAGCCGCTTCATCAACCAATTGCAAAAGCTGATAGTTCGAAAAATTGGTGGCCCGTTCGCGGGCATTGAAGTTCTTTAATCCCAGATAAACAGCATCGGCACCACCTTTTAAAGCGGCGTAAAATGCTTCCACATTTCCAACGGGCAACAGCAATTCCGGTTTCTTCATTTTTGCGAATTGTTCTTGTGCAAAGATAAAAAACCATCAGCAGGGAGCAAGGAATATAGGATTGGATATATTTTAGCAGAATTGGATTTATCAATTATAAAGATACTTAAGGCTGGTATATTTGATTTATCGTATTATTTTTGTT
>DYQV01000029.1 GCA_020719105.1 Rikenella microfusus | reverse complement strand
AATTATGGATACCCCTCCTAAAACCTATAAGGATTATCCAAACGATAAAAAAATGTTGGAGTTTTTATATAACCTTTATTGGAAAATGAATGGTTAACCATCTTAAAAACTCATTTATCCATTATTAAACAAATGAAAGAGATTACTTATAGCTTTAAAGAAGCGGAAAAATGTTGCTTTTGTGGAGCAGAGAAACAAGCATTTAAAGTGTTGGGTAAGCGCATGAATGTCCCACAAGGGTATTCCCCAAATAAAAAGATTGGAATTTCTACAACCATCATCAAATGTAAAAATTGCGGGTTGATTTTTTCAAATCCAATGCCGATACCAGAGAAAATATCCGATCATTATGGAATACCAGCCGAAGATTATTGGAAGCCGGAATATTTTATTATTCCCGAGGGATATTCTCACAATCTAATTCAATGGCTCGAAAAATTATATCCTCCAAAGGAAAACACTAAAATTTTAGATATTGGGGCTGGAATTGGAAAATTGATGGTTGCTTTTCAGCGAAACAACTATGATGTCTATGGATTGGAACCATCAGAACCATTCTATAAAAAAGCAATTGAAAAAACAGGTATTTCATCAGAAAAACTGATTCTTACTACTATTGAAGATTATGAATTTGAACCGGAACAATTTGATGTAATCATTTTAGCTGCTGTGTTGGAACACCTCTATTATCCGAATGATGTGATTAAAAAACTTATGGTTGGACTTAAACCCGGTGGGTTGATTTTTATTGAAGTTCCCCATTCAAAATGGCTAATTAGTAGAATTTTAAATGCTTTTTATAAAATAAAGGGATTGGATTATGTTACTAATTTAAGCCCGATGCATTCACCGTTTCATTTGTTTGAGTTTTCCCTTCAATCATTTGAGCAAAATGCAAAAATCAACAATTATGAGATTTTAGATTACACGTATTATGTTTGTGATACCTTCATGCCAAAGATTCTTAATCCACTCCTAATCCCATTTATGAAATATACAAAAACAGGAATGGAGCTTGCCATTTGGCTCAGAAAACCATCTGGTTAAAAGGTAAAAATTGAAAAGGGAGTAAAATAAAGCCAAAATAAAAGGCAGAAAATTAAAGACATACTGCTATTTCACATCGAAATTTAAGTTGCTTCTTTTTTAACGTGATTGCGATATAACACAATCAAAATGATTGCAAAAAAAACAAAAACGGGCATGCGGTAACGCACCAAGGCTCCAAAGTTAGCGGTGGTTAAACCCACAAAAAAAGCATAGGTCACAAAAAAGGTAAAACAGGCGATTAAAAAGGGATTTGAAAACAAGGATTTGAAAAACGTAAGAATACCAATTTTTACCAATAGATAAATAAAAAACAGCATCAAAAACAAGGTTTCTAAACCCGATAAGGCCATAAAAACCGTTTTGACCTCCCAGATAAATGGGCGAAAAATCCCCGCGGTTATGGCTTTTGGAGCCTTAAGTATAATGCCACCCAGGGTGGGTTCAAAAGTTCCAATATCGAAACTGTTTCCCCCGTAATAATCCTGCTTTAAGTCATCTTGAATTACCCAAGCCGTTTCAATCATGGCATCCATTGAATTGTAACGGCTTCCGGCAAACATGCTCAGGTTGGTAAAAATGGCAGCACCGGTTAACCATATAACGACCACCACAACAGGAAAAACTACGGTTCGCAGGAACCGGCCTTTAACTTGCATAATGTAATAGAATCCAACCCAAACCAAGCCGGAACCCATAGCGGTATAAAAGGTATAAGGCCTGATGCTCAAACTTACATAGCTCCATAGAATTAGAGCCACTATGTTCATTATAATTTTGCTTTTTTTAATAAAAACTTGATACAATGAAATGAATATAAAAAAAGTAGCCGTCAAGCACCAGCCGTCTTTTAATATTCCAGAACCCCAAAACAATACTGATGGAATAAAAAGAAGGGCAATTGCTATCGTTTTTTCACTTTGGGCAAATAAATCCATCATCATCTTGTAGAATCGCCATACTCCCGTATATAGAAAAAGATTAAATACAACGGTATTCCCCAAGTACGATCCTCCTCCTAATAAATACAAAGGCACATTAAAACGGCAAACAGCAAATGAGTTCACATCGTGCCAATATTCAGGATATCCGGTAGTGTAATCAAACATGCTAAAAACCTCATTGGTATTATTTCCGAGTAGTATTTTAATGAAAGTGGGAAAATCTTTTCCTGCCATTTTAATAATGCATTCAGTACCGAAAAAATAGGTAGTGGTATCTCCTCCACCATAATAAAAAAGATACACGGCAGCAAAAGCTAAACCAGCCCACAATTTTGCAAAAAGTCCTATCCGGTAGTATTTATAGAAGGGTTCTTGCTGAATGTGCCTGTTTTTAATGTTGGTGCTAATAAAATAGGCAATAACCAAGAGGAGAGGAACAATTATAAAATCTTTTAAGGATAAAATAGAATGAACCATGAGTGATAAAACGTTATTTAAACGATAAAGATAAATAATTATATTTAAGCAGAGCGGATGTGCGGAAATCGCGTTTAAAAATTTCAAGAATTCCCTGTTTTGATGGAAGCGAAATGCTCCGCTAATGGGAGGTTGGTGGATTTATTTCTACATTTCCTCGGAGCATGCGCTCCGGGTTCCGGAAAAAAGCCAATAAAAGATAACCCATCCCGAAATAAATACTGGCGCAACCTGCCAAATATTCAATCGGTAATTAAAAAGCCCGGTACATTCTGCTAAAGCGGCAAATGTGCACCGGGCTTTCCTATGTAAGGCATACTTGTTATTAAAAATCAAAATCGGGTATCTGTTTCAATCATAGGCTCATCGCGGAATCCATTGGCACCAAATAAAATATTAAGCCCAAACACCACATTAAAATTATCCAACGTGCTTGGTGCGATTGGAACATCTGTGGGTGTGCCGGGAATGGTGTTTCCATTATCATCGGTTGTGGAGGTTTGAATGCTATAGCTCCGGTATGCATAAGGCAAATAATCGGCAGCAATATAAAATTGCAACGGGCCGCCACGCAAGGCTAAACCAAATCCAACCGTATTTGCGCCATTAATGGAATAGGTATAATTAATGGTGGTGGTTAAAAAGTGGTATAAATTCAGATTGGCCGAAACATTAAATTCCTGCTGAAAATCGTTTTTAGCAAACTGTGTGCGTGACAAGGCTCCCAAACTGAAATAATGATTCACATTGTACTTTGTGCCTATATACAGTTTTGGCCCCAAGCCGGTTCTAAAGGGTTGAGTTCCTTGCTCCACATTCACTACATTTTTTATGGAATCCGTCAACTCTTCCAAAACGATATCAATACTGTCGATGTTGGTTGCATCGAGATTCAACCCATCAAATGTAAAGGTTCCATCGGCAGAAAACGATTTTAGATTGCCTTTCCAACTTATAAACCCTACATCGTTTAAAGCGGCAGAGAAGGTCCAGGCCTCATTGTGCTCGTAAACCACACCAAAATCGGCGGCAATTCCGGGGTTCGAAAAATTCAGCAATCCCATATCAATAACATCTTTTGCTCTTTTTGGTATTTCTCCTATTCCGTTTGGAAATCCGGTAGAATCGGTAAGAATTTCTACGGGAGATGAAGAATAAACCGTTCCTTTCAAGGCTAAATCCCATTGATCCAAACCCGTTTTTAAATTGAAGGTTTCAATATCTGTTTTAACGGCTGCTAGCCCTTGCAATAATTTAGCATGAAACCCAATTCGGAGTTTGCTCATAAAGTTATAGGAATAACCTACCGATATTTCGCGGTAATATTGAGCGTTTATAGCCATTGGGCTAAAATCATAATTGCTCCCATCGGGGAATCCACCATTTTCCATTACAGCAAAAAAATCTCTGGGAATGGCAATTGATTGGTTCAGCTTCTCGGACCAACTAAAGGAAAAATAGCCTTTTTTGCCACTAAAACCAAATTGGATGGGCACTATGGCTTGATAAGCACTAAAATTTGCTGCTTTACCAATCCGTTTATAAAAAGGATCATAATCGTAATCTTTACTGGTAAGGGTTATATATTCTCCGTTATGCTTTTGAATCAACTCCGAACCTATCATATCGGTATTTATCCCCACATAAGTTGAATTGGCAAAAGGAATTCCTAAATAGCCTTTGGCCCTAGGCGCCATGGCGGGATTAATTCCCTGAACTTGGGGTATGTTCTCCAAATAATATAAGGATATAATTTGCTGCGACTGTCCGGAAAAGCCAATGCAACTTCCCAGTAAAAGGAAAAAAACAGCGAGTTTATTAATTTTCATATACATCGTTTTTCAGGGTTAATACTTTATTTCACCACTTACCAACTCACCCGACAGCTCAATATCAACAGCATAACTATCCAATAGCTTAACAAAATCTGTCCCTCCTGTGGAAATTTTACTTTCTAAATGAATAAATGTTACCTTGTTATCATACATGTTCTTTGCCTGATCGTGGGTTATATGAATGGTAACATTGGTTATTCCAGGCGAAGTAACTTTTCCGTTGTTATCAAGGACACCGGATTTCCAAATCAGTTGGCCTCCATCAACTGGAAAAAGAGAATCAACTTTTTCAGCAGCATCGTTTACAAAATAAGCTTGTGCCTCAATATTAAAGGGAAAGCCATTGGTAAAAACGAAAAAAAGGTTTAGCGAATCCAAATAATCAATGGTAGAACTGTCGAGCATTTCGGTAAAATTAAAAGCTATGATGTCTGTCCGTTCATATAACGAAGATTTAAACCAGAAAGGAATGTCGATGCTTATGCCGCCTTCTATTTTGGTGTCGGTGTTTACAAAATTCTGACCCTCATTGCCATTAGGATTTACTTTTCCGGTAACTTCAGCATAAATCTTGGTGGGGCCAATGTTTATTCCTTCTATTAAGTTGGAGTTTTCAGAATTAATTAATAAACTATTACTGGATGGTACCACCGGTTCAGCGTAAGTTGCCGGAGCAATTTCAATACTATTGGCTCCGTTATTAAATTCAACATCAACTGTTTCATTGGTTAATTCGTTAGTAAATAATAAGCTGTCGAAATATAATCCCAACGGGATTCCAAAATAATTGTCTATTGAAACCTCCATTGCGATTTCTCTGAATTCAATAGCATCGGTAATATTCATGGTCTGAAAAAAGTCAATTTGTAACTCTTGCTTTTGATTAAAAACGTCTATTTCCCCAAAATAACCAAATACAATTTTTGGTAATAAATTGCCCATGGTTACAGTCACCCCAAGATCAGTATTAGCCGGGTTTCCATTCATATTTGTTACATTAACTGTAGTTACTATTGTAAAAAAACTTTTGCCGGCCTCATTCAAAAAAATCATTTTGCCTCCATCGAGGGGGATACTGCTTGAATCATTTACATTTAAGTTCCCTGAAAATTTAGCCGTTTGTCCGGTCGCGGTCAGTATTTCTGGAAATTCTACATCCCAGGTTCCCGTAAAACCAGTTGGAACTACTATCGATAAGCTTAGCTGCGCCTCCTCAATGGTTAAACTGTCAAACCGTTGGTTGGGGTCCAGATTTGCAACAATGGTATCGGTAAAAAAAATGGGTGCTGCCGCCTTTGCCGGCTTAATATCATAATTAACCGATAGCGATAAATCATCAAATTTAATTAAATCGGTCCATTCGGCAGAAAATGCTGTATCGTAACGAAAATGAATGAGGCCTTCGTCGTCGATTTGGAAAAAAGAGGTGCTATCAATCTTTTCCAACAGATCCTTGGCTCCAAAATGGACGTTTGCTACCGGGCCGGCAAAATTCAAAGGGCGGGTATATTTTTGAGGGTCTTTTAAAACCACATCTTCTTTAATACAGCTAACGATTGTACCCGTCAGTAAAATGATAGCCAATGCTTTATATAAAAAGTTGTTTCTCATATTCTTTCCATTTAATTAGTTCAAAATTTTAATTTCCACTCTTCGGTTCTGGGCTTTGCCTTCAGGGGTGTCGTTCGGTGCAATGGGTTGGTCAAAACCGTACCCTTGATAATCTACCCGTTCTTCTTCAATTCCCCGTGAAACTAAATAATTCCTTACGGTTAAGGCACGTTCCTTTGAAATGTTCTTATTTGCTGCAGCTGAACCAATGTTATCGGTATGTCCAGAAACTTCAATATGAATAGTTGAATTCGTCCGTAACAATTCAGCTAATTTGTCAAGCTCCTTGAACGACGAGGGAAGTAGGGTTGCCTTACCACTGTTGAATAAAATATTTTCAATTACAATTTTAACTCCCGATTCCATTTTTTTAAGTGCATAGTTTTTTGCCACAAAGGTTTGCCCTTCAGAGAATTGAAACGCCTCGTTTAAGAAAAAATATCCATTCGCTTCCACCTCAATTAGAAATGGTCCCGGATTATCAATTATTGCGGAATATTTTCCACTAATGCTATCGGTAATAACAATAGTAAACGGTTCCTCGCTTCCCGGAAGGGTGAAACTTAAAGCCGCAAATACCGGAGTTGTTAAGTCTTCCTGAGTTATTAATCCCGTAAGGTTATAATCAATTTTACTTCTTTTAAGTGCGATATTCCTTGAAACAATGGCATCTGTTTCGTTTATAGTATTAACTGGCTCCTGGACGGCAAAATAATCGACTGCCTCAATATTCATAACCATATCATACTTATCATCGAAAGTAATGGAATAATTTCCGGTTGAATCAATAGAAACCGTGCGCCCCATAATTGAATCGGCAGTAACCAATTTAAAGGTAATGGCCGCTTGTAAGGGTTTTTCAGTGTCTATATCCGAAATCCGGCCAATAAGCGTAAACGGATGTTTAAGTTTATCCAGTTTAAAATCCTGAACTACGGTAGCGTATTTTATTTCGGGACAGCTTACTTCTTCCGTTACTGATTTATACCCTTCGCAATCCACCTGAAGGAAATAATTTCCTTTATCATCAAAGTTCATTACATAAATACCCGCCAAAGTGTCCACTGTTGCGGTTTTTATGGGTTTTTGCATTAAACCATCATAAACGGTTACGGTAGCCGGAATAGTGAGTGCAGTTGCGGAATCGGTAACCGAACCTAACAATTTAAACGGGATTCTTGGGTCAATCTGTACTTTATATATATCAAGCCCGCCATAGTTTTTCTCTCTCATGGTGGAAAGCAAGGCAACCATTGTATCTGCCGTTGGATGGTAAAATAATTCGTCGGCTGTACTGTTGATTGGGTATCCCATGTTTTTAGGCTCGGTCCAGGTTCCATCGGTTTTTTTTGTTGCTTTATATACATCAAAACCACCCATACCTTTTCTTCCCTTTGAAGAAAAATAGAGCGTTTTTCCATCGCGGGTAACATATACCCCTTCTTCGTCAAAAGCGGTATTTATAATTTTTCCTAAATTTTTGGGCTTGCTGAATTTGTTATCACTTTTTTGCTCACAAACCCAAATATCTTTACCACCTATTCCACCTCGTCTATTGGTAACATAATAGGTTGTTCCATCATCAGCAATTGAAAGGGATGTTTCTTTGTAGGCAATATGGTTGATTTTGCCTTTCATCTGTTTAGTTTTCCACTTTTTATCATTGAAATCAGCTTTCATTAAACGGCCATTACCAATTCCACCTTTGTAGAAATAAATTCTCTTTTTTGTTCTGTCAACACCGGTCAAGCTGGTATTGTCGGAAAAAGAAACGTTTGGAATAGGAATAGCATAGTTGCTTGGTTGATTCAAACAGTTGTTTGAAACCAGAATTTGTTCCTTGAAACTATTTCGTGATACTTTTTTCTCCGGTTCTTGTTCCGGCCTTTTTGATGTAAAATAAATAACAGAATCGTTTTCCGGCAGGTATGCACCGTAGTCATCATAATAGGAATTAATAACCGGGCCTAAATTTAAAATAAAAACAGGTAGTGAATCTTCTTTCAGTATCAGTGCCGATGCATTGCACTCATCAATCAATTGATTGTAAATTTTCCGGGCATCGAACCGTTCCCACTTGGTTAGGGTTCCCATGAATTTATCATACATTGCTTTGGCCTCGGAAAACTGCAAATTGTATTGATAAGAGCGGCCTAACAACAAATAATAATCGCTGGCAACGGCGGCATCGCTCTTTAACAAGTAGCTTAGTGACGCTTTTTTATTCGAGGTCCATAAGTAACAAGCCCCAATTTTATAGTTTAATGCATTAGATTCCGGATTGTATAAAAAAAGTTTTAGATAATGCTTTAACGCTTCATCGAACGTTCCGTTTCCTTTCTTATAATAGTTCTCTGCGGCTTTAAAGTCCTTTTTTGCTTTCTCAATTCCTGTAGTTGAATTGAAAAAAGTTTTTGTATCAATCTTCGGATTTTCTTGGCTTAGTGCCGTTATGGAAAGGAAAAGCACGAAAAACAAAAGAATGTTATTTTTTCTCATACTGATAAGGATTAGTGGCTGTAACTCAATTCTACCTACAATTTTACATTTTTTTTATCAATTTTAAACAATAATTTGACGATTTAGTTGCAATATGAAGTAAAATATACTTTTCAACTGCTGAATGATTTATTTTGGCTTATAAATAAAGGGGTGCCTCATTTTAATGAAAAAAGGGAAGATAGCTCTTCCCTTGATGTAGCCTCACCGCGACTCGAACGCGAATCTGAAGTTTAGGAAACTTCCGTTCTATCCCTTGAACTATGAAGCCAATTTAATTTTGCGCAAAAATAATTAAAAAAACCAACTATCTCAATCTTTACCGCTTATTGTTGATTTTGAAGTAAAACATTTTCTGTTTTTTAATATAAAAAATGCCACCTCAACATCAGATATTTAATTATTTGCATAATAACTTTTTATATTTTTGTGAGCTAACGAATTAATAAATTTAAACGGGATAAAATGACAAAGCATTTAATAGTATTTTCTTTGGTTTTCACTTGGGTTTTTTCGGTTTTACAAGCACAGGAAACACCAGTAGCAAAACCGGAAGGGTATCAGTTTACCAAAATTAAAGACGTGGCAAGCAGTCCGGTTGATAACCAACAGCGAGCCGGTACTTGCTGGAGTTATTCCACCATGGGAATGCTTGAGGCCGAAATGATTCGCATGGGAAAAGAGCCGGTTAATCTTTCCGAAATGTTTGTAGTTAGAATGTCGTACCAAGAAAAAGCACAAAATTATGTCCGTATGCATGGCGAATGCAACTTTGGCGGCGGTGGAGCAGTAAACGATGTGTTTAATGTATATTCAAACCAGGGTATGGTTCCACAGGATGTATATTCAGGGTTGAATTATGGCACCGATGTTCATACGCACGGTGAAATTGACGAAGTGTTAAAACGCTATTTAGACGGAGTTATCGAAAATAAAAACAAATCCTTATCAACAGCTTGGTTTAATGGGTTCAAGGGAATTTTGGATGCCTATTTTGGCGAAATTCCTGAAAAGTTTACCTGGAACGGAAAAGAATATTCGCCACGAACTTTTGCTGATGAAATAATTGGCATTGATCCCAACGAGTACTATTTCTTTACCTCATTTAGTCATCATCCATTTTACAAACAATTTGTTTTAGAAGTTCCCGATAACTGGACCTGGAGTTCCTATTGGAATGTAACTATGGATGATATGATGTCAATTTTTTATAATTCAATTGATAAGGGTTATGCCATTGTATGGGCCAGCGATGTGAGTGAAAAGGGATTTTCATCAAAAAGTGGAATTGCTGTGATTCCCGAAGTTGATTTAGCCGAAATGGCTGGTGAAGAGCGCCTTAAATGGGAAAACATGGATAAAAGTGAACGGGAAAAATTAATATATAGTTTTGAAAAGCCCACTCCTGAAAAAAAAATAACACAAAAAAACCGACAAGATGCTTTTGATAACTATCAAACTACCGACGATCATGGGATGGTGATAACCGGAACAGCTATCGATCAAAATGGTTCAAAATATTTCTATGTTAAAAATTCATGGGGAACCGATTACAACAAATACGGTGGCTTTTTTTATGCATCGGAAGCATTTGTACAATATAAAACATTGAGTTTTGGCGTTCACCGAAACGCAATTCCTAAAGAAATTGCTAAAAAGCTGGGGTTGAAATAAAAAATAGAGGGTGGTCAATAAGAAAACTCCAAAGATCAATACTCAAAAATCAAAATATGGACAAGTTTAAAATGCTAATTATACTCAAGCTAAGACTTATGCATAGCCTCTTTAAAAGGATTTTATTTAAGTTTCTTATTTCTTTTACTCATTAACGGGTTAAAATTCCCAAAAAAGAGTACTTTTGCGTTTCTAAATAGGGTTGTTTTGGTTTTTAGATTTTATTTCTTCTTTTTCGCTTTATTCTTTTTATTACCTAGAATTAGCAAAGCTTCAGAATCATCATTCACAGTTGATAGTATAGCTGTGCTATGGGAAAAATTTGATTTTAATTCCGAGGAATCGAAAAACACAATTGCGATTAACGTGTTGCATTCCTCTGATTCCCTTTTCGTTGAAGCCATAGAAAAGAAAATTCAACTAGCTCAAAATAAAAACAATGCCGCAGATTTATTAAAAAGCTACCTGCTGCTTGGAAACTTTTATGCATTGGATTACCAATATGCTTTAGCTTTGGCTCATTTTGAAAAAGCCAAGTTGTATTCAGCAACCATTGAACAAAACGCTCAAATTCTCCTCGCTGTAGCTCGTGTTAAAATAGATGCTTCTTTATTTATAGAGGCACTGGAGTATTTGCGTCAAGCCAAAACAGCTATTTATAAAAAGGAATATTTTGATTTATTGGCAGAAATTTTAATTGAAGAGGGTTATTGCTATACTCAAATAAGTAATTTTACGGTTGCTGAAACCCGCTATTCAACTGCTTTATCAATAACAGAGAAAGGTAATTTGCCCCAGATGCGGGCAAAGTTATTCTGCTACCAAGGGTTCAATTACCTGCAACAAAATGACTATATCAATGCCACGGCTTGTTTGTTTCGTTCCATTGATGTGAATAAAATGGATTCCCTAAACCAGACTCATGCTTTTGCTTTAAAGTTAGTAGGCACTATTTATGCTAAACAAGAAAACACGGCAAAAGCACTGAATTATTTTTTACTGTCGCAATCCATTTATCAGCAATTAAATAACCTAAAAGGTCTTGCGGAAATACAACTTGAAATCGGCTTACTGCACCTAATGGATTTCAACAGTTTAAAAAGCCTTTCGTTTTTAAACAAGGCGCTCCTAAATTATGAGCGGATTAAAAACCAAGTTGGAATTTGTAAAGTAAACAATGCACTGGCCGATTACTATATTAAAAACAACCAATTGCACTTGGTTCCAAACCATTTGTGGAGGGCAAATACAGCTGACCAGTATTTAAACGACCATCGTTTGTTTTTTCTAACTACCTTTCAATTTGCTAAATATTATTTAGCTTGCTCAAAATATGATAGTGCGCTTTATTATGCCAACAAAACCTTTGATTATAACAAAGGAAACAGTGACATCGATCTCTTGATTACCACACATGAAATTCTTTCTGATATATATTCCGCAACCGGAGACTATAAAAAATCAATGGCCGCACTAAAAACGGCACAAAAGATGAAGGAATCACAAAGCTATAAGATACATTCCTACGAACTTAAACTAATTCAGGTGGAGCTTGAAGCGATACGACAGCAAACCGTAATTAATTCACTAACACAGGAAAGAAACAATCAAAGTATTGCTTTAGAAAATAATATTAAACGAATTGAAAAACAAAATTTTATAATTTATTTAATTATTGTAGCCTTGTTTTTTATAGTTGTTTTTTTAGGATTCCTTTTTAATTGGATGCGCCTGAAACGCAAGTTTTATTTGAAACTGGAAATTAGAAACAAACAAATTGCTCAGCAAAAAGAAGAAATTGAGGTTCAGCAGCAATTTTTATTGGATATAAACCAGGAATTGGAAAAGCTGTCCATTGTTGCCCGTGAAACGGATAATGGCATTAAAGTTATGAATTCAAAGGGGCATGTTACCTGGATAAATGAAGGATACGCCAAAATGCACGGTTATTCGTTAGATGAAATTCAACAAACACAATCCATGGACTTGTTTGGAGAGCAAGCTAATGTTGATATAAGTAAAATGGTAAATGTTTGGTTCGGCGATAAAAAACCCATTTCGTACGAATCGCTTAATAAGACAAAATGGGGTGCTGATATTTGGGTTCAAACTTCATTGACACCTATTTTGGATGAATCGGGCAAGTTAACCCAAATGATTGCCATTGATTCTGATATTACCAGGATAAAAAAAGCGGAACATGAGATTTTAACCAAAAATCTTGACATCACATCAAGTATTAGTTATGCCAAACGAATACAAGAAGCCATGATGACCCCTTTCAGCATACTCACTTCCCGGTTTCCGGATAGCTTTTGTTTTCACGTTCCAAAATCCATTGTAAGTGGTGACTTTTATTGGATTTCAAAACAACACAATCGGTTAATTGTTGTTTGTGCCGACTCAACCGGTCATGGTGTTCCTGGCGCATTTATGAGTTTAATTGGTATTTCCTTTCTAAATAAAATTGTAAACGAAAAAGGATTTGTTTCTCCATCCATTATTCTGAATCGGCTCCGCATGAATATTATTAGCCAATTGCATCAGAACAATGGGGAACATGTGGCTGGCGATGGTATGGATATGTCAATCATTTCCATTGATTTAAATACCAACCAGCTTGAATATGCCGGTGCCATGAACCCCGTGCTTATCTTACGGAATGAGGATATGATTGAGCTGAAACCGGACCGCATGCCTGTTGGATTTTTTGATAATGAAGACCGTCCTTTTTCTCTTACCAACCTAAACCTTCAACCCAAAGATCAAATATTCATGTTTACCGATGGATACTACGACCAATTTGGAGGGAAAACCGGATCAAAAATGAAAGGACTTAAATTTAAAGAGATTATAAAAGAATGTGCCAATAAACCCATTCTGACCCAACGTCAAATTATTGAAAATCAGTTTAATGTATGGAAAGGAGATCATCCTCAGGTAGATGATATTCTGGTTCTTGGAATTACGGTTAATTAAAAATTTCATTCCCCAACCCTTGGTGCGAAAGTAAAACAAATCAATAGGTAACCCTTTCGCTTATAACGCGGAGATTCATTTTTTTTGCTTTTACACGATCCCATTCAATATTTTGCGGCTACTTTTTTAACCCGAATTATTACGGTGAGCTTCGCTTCGCTCAGGTTCACACTTTTCGCTGTGCTCAGGTATGATTAAAGCGGGTTAAATGGCATTTATCTTTGCCCAATCGTCTTTCAGCGTTACCGTGCGGTTAAATACGATATGGTCAGGTTTGGAATCCAGGTCCACGCAAAAGTACCCTTGACGCTGGAATTGAACCCGGTCCTGGGGTTTCAGATTCCTAATTGCTGGTTCAGCCAGACATCCGTTCAGCACCTTTAATGATTCGGGGTTCAGGTAATTCTTGAAGTCATCGTCTTGCCCGCCGGGATCCTCGTTGTTGAATAGCCGGTCGTACAGCCTTACCTCAACCGGCACGGCGTTGGTGGCCTCCACCCAATGAATGGTGGCTTTTACTTTCCGCTGGCTGGCTTCGGTGCCGCTGCCGCTGCGGCTGTCGGCATCGTAGGTGCAATGGATTTCGGTAATGTTTCCCTGGTCATCTTTTATCAGTTTCTCAGCTTTGATTATGTAAGCCCCTTTCAGTCGTACTTCGCCGCCTATCGTCAACCGGAAGAATTTCTTGGGAGCATCTTCCATAAAATCACTTCGCTCAATAAAGAGTTCCCTTCCGAAAGGCATTTTGCGGTTGCCGCGTGTTTCATCTTCGGGATTGTTCTCCAAGGTAACCATTTCAATTTTTCCGGCAGGATAGTTTTCAATCACTAATTTAACCGGATCAATAACCGTCATTAGTCGGTCGGCCTTTTTATTCAAATCTTCACGCACGCAGAATTCCAAAAGGGAAACATCAATCACATTGTCGCGTTTGGCCACACCAATTTTATCGGAAAAAACCTTAATGGCTTCAGCAGTATAACCCCGGCGGCGCATCCCGCAAATGGTGGGCATCCGTGGGTCGTCCCATCCGTTCACCTGTTTGTTTTGAACCAGTTCCAGCAGTTTGCGTTTGCTCATAACGGTATAGCTCAGGTTCAACCGGGCAAATTCAATTTGTTGAGGACGGTAATCGGTAACAATCAACTGGTCGAGGTACCAATTATACAACGGACGGTGTACTTCAAATTCCAGCGTACAAACCGAATGGGTAATTCCTTCTAGGTAATCAGACTGTCCGTGTGTAAAATCGTACATGGGGTAGATGCACCACTTATCGCCGGTGCGATGATGTTCCTTATGAAGGATTCGATACATAATGGGATCGCGCATGTGCATGTTGGGTGATGCCATGTCGAGTTTGGCGCGAAGAATTTTTTCTCCATCCTTAAATTCCCCGGCCC
>DYQV01000370.1 GCA_020719105.1 Rikenella microfusus | reverse complement strand
GTAATCGTTAAATGAATTATTTTTATCCCCGTAAATTTGTAACTTAATTGTAATTCATAAAAAATATAGCATGACCATTCATAACTTCCTATCAAGGCACATAGGCCCTCGGAATACCGACATTGATGAAATGTTATCCACCACTGGGGTTTCTTCGCTCGATGAATTAATTAATCAAACCATACCTTCCGATATACGGTTAAAAGAGCCGTTACCTATTGGCGAACCCATGTCGGAATATGAATACCTGAACCACTTGAAAGTAATTGCCGCAAAAAACAAACTTTACAAATCATACATCGGAATGGGGTATTACAATACCATTACTCCTTCGGTAATTTTACGGAATATTTTCGAAAACCCCAGTTGGTACACCTCATACACTCCTTATCAGGCTGAAATATCACAAGGTAGGTTGGAAGGGCTGTTGAATTATCAAACCATGGTAATGAGCCTTACCGGGATGGAAATTGCCAACTCATCGCTCTTAGATGAGGCCACAGCTTCTGCCGAAGCCATTATTATGATGTTCAACAAACGCGACCGTGCTTTTATAAAAAACGAAGGCAACCAACTATTTGTTGATGAAAAGATTTTTCCGCAAACATTGGATGTTTTAATCACGCGTGCTGAACCACTTGGAATTCATATAATAACCGGCGATTATAAAAAATTTACTTTTACCGATAAAGTGTTTGGTGCTATGGTGCAATATCCAAATTCCGATGGTTCCATTGAAGATTACCGGGAATTTGTAGCATCAGCGCATACCAACAACAGCTTGGTAACCGTGATTGCCGATTTAATGAGCCTTGCTATTTTGGTTTCTCCTGGCGAATGGGGTGCCGATATTGTTTGCGGTACTACCCAACGCTTTGGCATCCCCATGGGATATGGCGGCCCACATGCGGCCTATTTTGCCACCCGCGACAGTTTAAAGAGGAGCATGCCTGGCCGCATCATTGGGGTTTCAATTGACCGCAATGGTAACAAAGCATTGCGCATGGCCTTGCAAACCCGCGAGCAACATATAAAAAGGGAAAAAGCCACTTCAAATATCTGTACCGCTCAGGCATTGTTGGCAAACATGGCCGGAATGTATGCTGTTTATCACGGGCCCGAAGGAATAAAAGGCATCGCTCACCGCATCAACCATTTAACCGGTTTATTAAACAATGCATTGAAGGCCATTGGAATAACTCAGGAAAACGAAAATTTCTTTGATACATTAAGGATTAAGCTTACCAGTACCGATGCTAATCAATTGATTACTCTGGGACACAACGAAAAAATGAATTTCCGGTATGTGGATGAAAAAACTATTGGAATTAGTATTGATGAAACTACCACCATTAAAGATATAAATGTCATACTAACTGTCATTGCCGTTTCTTGCAAAAAAGAAGTTAAACCGATTGCTGACCAGGATGAGCATATTTATTTTGATGAATCATTCTTGCGCAACAGCCCAATTCTTGAAGAAAAAGTGTTCAATAAATACCGTTCAGAAACCGAAATGATGCGGTACATAAAAAAACTGGAACGAAAAGATATTTCTCTTACCCATTCCATGATATCGTTGGGCTCATGTACAATGAAACTAAACCCGGCAACTACCATGTTGCCGCTTAGTTGGCCTGAATTTGCCAACATTCACCCATTTGTGCCAAAGGAACAGGCGGAAGGCTATCAACAATTGATTGCTGAATTGGAACAGGATTTAGCAACCATTACCGGTTTTTCAGCCATATCGGTGCAACCTAATTCAGGTGCAGCAGGTGAATATGCAGGATTAATGGTGATTCGTGAATACCACAAATCGAGAGGCGAAGGGCATCGGAACGTTGTATTGATTCCTGCATCGGCCCACGGAACCAATCCTGCCAGTGCTGCTATGGCTGGCGGAACGGTAGTAGTAGTGGCCTGCGACGAAAAAGGCAATGTCGATATCAGCGATTTAAAAGCAAAAGCACAGGAACACAGTAAAAACCTGAATGCCTTTATGATTACCTACCCATCAACCCATGGGGTTTTTGAAACCGAAATCCGTGCTATGATAGACATCATCCATAAACAGGGAGGACAGGTTTACATGGATGGCGCCAACATGAATGCCCAAGTTGGTTTAACCAGTCCGGGTTTTATTGGTGCCGATGTATGCCATTTGAATTTACACAAAACATTTGCAATACCCCATGGGGGCGGTGGTCCTGGTGTTGGACCCATTGGCGTTGCCAAACATTTGGTTCCATTTTTACCCAGCCACACCGTTTTAAAACCTGGTGAAAAGCGGAGTATGAATGCCATTTCAGCGGCTCCTTACGGAAGTGCCATGGTTTTGCCCATTACCCACGCGTACATTAAAATGTTAGGTGCTGAAGGTCTTGCTTATTCTACCAAAATGGCCATTTTAAATGCTAACTATCTGGTTCACCGATTAAAAGATAATTTTGGTATTTTATACAGGGGAGCCAATGGAAGGGTTGGACATGAAATGATTGTTGATTGCCGCCATTTTAGAGCTGAATACGGAGTTGAAACTGTTGACATTGCCAAGCGTTTGATGGACTATGGATTCCATGCTCCTACATTATCCTTCCCGGTTCATGAAACCCTAATGATTGAACCTACCGAAAGCGAAAGCAAAGAAGAACTCGATCGCTTTGTAGAAGCCTTGGAATCGATAATGGAAGAAATAATGGAGATTAAAATGGGTACCGCCGATGCAAAAGATAACTTGTTGAAAAATGCCCCACATACCGCCTTGGAAGCTACCGATGAATGCTGGGATCACCCATACAGCCGCAATCGGGCTGCTTATCCCTTGGATTGGGTAACCCACAACAAATTCTGGCCTTCGATAGCCCGTGTGGATGATGGTTACGGCGACCGGAACCTGGTTTGTTCCTGTGCTCCCATTTCAGATTATCTCGATTAAGAAAAATATTATTTGAAAGAAAAAGCCTGGTGTTTTTATCAGGCTTTTTTAATACCTAATGGGTTCAACCGGCATCACTATCCAAAGAATAATATACACCAAAATTCCCGGGAAACCAGCACTTAAGATACTTACCAAAGCGTAAAGCACCCTAATTAAAGTAACATCCCAACCGAGCCATTCGGCTAATCCGGCGCATACACCAGCAATAATTTTATTTCTCGAACGGGTTAATCGTGGATTCATAA
>DYQV01000028.1:12759-14627 GCA_020719105.1 Rikenella microfusus | reverse complement strand
CTATTCTTTTCTTAATATCACATTATACCATATCATCCTAAATTATGCACTACCCTAATCACCATATAATTATTTAAGATATTCAATAGAGTGGCTTCTGCTTGCCACGTTCTAATAATATTTGATTCTAACTCCCGATCATTAGCAATCGTTTTTCGCATATCTTTAATGTATTCAATTATAGCGTCGATATTAACCCTCACTGGGGCTAATTTCTTTAAACTTTCTTTATAAGAGTTTATAAATTCGCTGGATTGCCGAACCCTTCCATTATAATCATAAAGATTTAATAAATCGTGGGTAGGACGTTTTAAGACTTCTTTTTTACCTCTTTTTTTAATCTCTTCAAAGAGGTTAAATCCTCCATTTATTTGATAGGAGCGAATTTCAAATTCACTATTTAAGAGAAATTCTCTTATTGAAGAATACACTCGCTCAGAGATTTTTAATTTAGTACATTTGTGATTTTCAATATTGTGCGGCATTAGTTTTATAATATTTAATTCAACCAGCACATCAAGACCTCTTGTATGACCAAGTTTCGGATTTAATGCTTGTGGGATTTTTTTTAGAAAATCTTTGTTAGCAATGGGAAAAGTGATCCATTTAATCTCGTCTTTATTTCTATTCAGGGAACACGCGAAAACATGGGCTAATAATATTCTAGTATGCTGCAACCAAGTTTCTTTATGCTTTAAAGTACCATCATACTTATCAGATGCTTGGGTAATTAAATGTTCTATAGTTACACCGATTGTACTCGGTAATCTATACGAAGATTCTATTAAGTAAGACCTACCAGCTTTTTTGTTATTCATGTTTATTAATCTCCAATTAATTTAAAACAGGGTATTTATGCGGATGAAATTTATTAATAATTCATCCACTTATTATACCATTTATTTTAACAATTATTTAACAATCATTATTAAGAAATCGCTTGCGTCATAAAGCGTCTTTTAGATATAATTTATGCGTCTAACGCCTGACGAATCGCAACCACTTTTTCTACTAAATCAGCATCAGTCATTCTTTATTGATTAAAAGGGTTGTTAATTATATTTAATTTCATGATTATTCTCCTTTCAATTAGAGTTAGGAATAAATTTAATATCTAAGCGGCAACCGATAGCCTTAGCGTAACGTTGCAAAGTGGCAAGGCTAGGAGAGTGTTTAGCTTTACCGCCGGATGCTTCGAGTCTGGCAATAGCAGCTTGTTTAGTGCCCATACGTTGCGCAATCTCTTTTTGAGATAAACCCGCGAGTCGACGGGCTTTGATCATTTCAGCAAAGAGAGCAAATTCACTTTCAAGCGCATCATATTCTTTTTTAACACTAGGATTTTCAAGCATTTTTTTAACCAAATCATTATGGCTTAACATGGCGTTTAACCTCATTCATGCGTTCAATGGCAATATTTAAGTCGTGCTTAGGCGTTTTTTGAGTTTTCTTGATAAAAGAATGCAGCATAACAATTTGTTGATTAACGAGAGTGCAATACATAACTCGCCCGATGCAATCTTTACCTTGTAATCTCAATTCAAACAAGCCGTTACCCATTGCTTTGGTGTAAGGCATACCTAAGTTAGCTCCGTCAATTAGCATTAAGTTGGTTAAATGAATGTAGCGGGCTTTTAATGAGTTAGGAAAAGAGAAAATCTCTTGCTGTACAGAATCGTTAAAGTAGCTAATTGACCAGTTCATAGCGTTAAAATATATCACTTTTGTTATATTAAGATAAAGCCTTTTTCAAGTCAGCAATCAACTTTTTGGCTACATCCCAACGAACGCTCGACGGATGCGCCTTGCTTTCGTATTCGCTAACAATCGCTTTTATTTGTGCGAGTTGATTGTGGTTACTTGAATCA